>JAFYMZ010000185.1 GCA_017548175.1 Clostridia bacterium
ACCGATGAGGCTAACGCTGCCAACATCTCCGGCGAAGTTTACGGCGAGATCATCCTGTAAGGTTTTCCAATCCAAGAGAAGCACTTCGGTGCTTCTCTTTTTTTGCGCATTTTTTGTATTTCTTTGCTGACTTTTTGCTAAAACCGTGCTATAATAAATAATTGCGGATAAAATTGCACACATAAAAAGAGAAATCAAAAGACAAACACCATTAGGAGGAATGAACCTTGATCCCTGCCATTATTCTGTTTGCCGCTACCTATGTACTGATGCTGACCTTCGGCAAGTACCGTCCCTATATCGCGCTGGCTTCCGGTGTGATCTTTATTGCCACCGGCATGCTGCCGCTGGGCGATGTCATCGGTTCTCTGGACTTTAATGTGCTGCTGATGATCGCCGGCACCATGGGTCTGGTCGCCCTGTTCATCGAAAGCTGCATGCCCATGCTGCTGGCCGACCTGATCATGGAAAAGGTCCCCAACGTCCAGGGGGCCGCCGTTGCGCTGGGTCTGTTCGCCGGCGTTATCTCTGCTTTTGTGGACAACGTGGCTACCGTGCTGATGATCGCACCCGTGGCTCTGGAGATCTGCAAAAAGCTGAAGACCAATCCCGTGCCCTTCATCATCGGCATTGCCGTCAGCTCCAACCTGCAGGGCGCCGCAACGCTGGTGGGTGACACCACCGCCATCATGCTGGGTTCCGCACTGGATATGAGCTTTATGGACTTCTTCTGGTATCAGGGCAAGCCCTCCATCTTCTTTGCCGTTGAGCTGGGCGCCGTGCTGAGCGCACTGATCCTGTACTTCATCTTCCGCAAGGAAAAGGATCCCATCCCCAAGGCCAACTCCCGTACCCGCGTCACCGACTATGTCCCCTCCTTCTTGCTGTGTCTGGCCATCCTGCTGCTGGTCTGCGCATCCTTCGCGCCCGACAGTTGGAACCTGCCCGCCGAGATCAACGGCATCATCTGCTGCTGCCTGCTGGTCATTGGTCTGGTCTACAACTATATCCAGAAAAAGGACAAGTATGCTGTTATCGAGCCGCTGAAGGCCATCGACTTTGAGACGCTGGGCCTGCTGACCGGTCTGTTCCTGATGATCGGCGGTATCAGCCACGAGGGCGTCATCGACGCACTGGCCGGCCTGCTGGCCAAACTGGGCGGCGGCAATGCCTTCCTGATGTACACCATCATCGTCTGGGCTTCCGTTGTCATCTCTGCCTTCATCGACAACATCCCCTACGTTGCCACCATGATCCCCGTCATCGGCGGTCTGGCCGTGCAGATGGGCGTGGATCCCACCTTCCTGTACTTCGGTCTGCTGAGCGGTGCTACCCTGGGCGGCAACATCACTCCCATCGGCGCTTCCGCCAACATCACCGGTATCGGCATCCTGCGCCGCGAGGGCTACGAAGTGAAGAACGGCGACTTCTTCAAGATCGGTATCCCCTTCACTCTGGCTGCCATCATTCCTGCCTACATCTACATCTGGCTGCTGTACGGCGTTTGATCCTGCAAAAAATCAATGCCACCGTTCCCGAAAGAACGGTGGCATTTTTTCTTTGTCATTCACGCAGCATGATCATACCGGCCTGCACGCCACGGGCCTCCCCGTGTCGGCGGTGGGACCAGAACAACCCCTCCCGGTCGCATTTGGTGCAGTAGTTGCTCAGGTCGATGTTGACGGGCTGCACACCGGCCCGCAGCAGCAGCATATGGGTGATGCACCGCAGGTCTGCGTGCCATTTGGCACCCTCCCGATACAGATAATCCCGCACCATATCGCCGTAGGCCTCCTGCAGCAGGGCAGGCACGTCGTCGTTGGTCTCAAAGCAGCCGCGGCAGATGGAGGGACCCACCACCGCCACCAGATCCGAGGGCTTGGTGCCGAAGGCTTCCTGCATTTTTGCAACGGTCTTGGGCACGATGCCGTTTACCACGCCGCGCCAGCCGGAATGGGCCAAGGCGCACACCTGCCGCTTCCGATCATACAGCATCACCAGCTGGCAGTCGGCATAAAAGCCAGCCAGCACCACACCGGGGGTTGCGGTGATCAGGGCATCCACCCCGTCGCCGACGGCGGTAAAGCCGTCCACAGCCTCTACGATGACGATGTTATCGGTGTGCTTTTGGGTGGTGCGGGCCACGCGGTCCACGCTACCGCCCAAAAAAGCCGCCGCGATGCGGTAATTTTCCAGCACGGTCTCCCGGTCGTCGCCGCCGGTAAAGCGGAAGTTCATACTCTCGAAAACACCCTGCGACACGCCGCCGTGGCGGGTGAAGTAGGCGTGCCGCAAGCGGGGAAACATCTCCAGCTGCGGCGAATGCAGGGTGATCAGGTCACCCGTTTGCTTGCGAATCAGCTCTGCCATATTGCTCCTTATTTGTACTCTACACGGCGCACTTCGGTGCACTTGCCTGCGCCGTCCAAGGTAAAGACCGCACCCTGAATGCGCAGGTCTTCATGGGAGGACTGGAACCGCTGGCCCAATCCGCCGGTGAAAAATTCCAGACTTTGCTGCCACTTGACGCCGATGACCGAGGCCACGCCGCCGGTCATACCGATGTCGGAAATATAGCCCGTGCCGCCGGGCAGCACCTGCTCGTCGGCGGTGGGCACGTGGGTATGGGTGCCGAAAACGGCCGCCACCCGACCGGCCACGCCGTAGGCAAAGGCCTTTTTCTCGCTGGTGGCTTCGGCGTGGAAGTCCACCACATACACGTCGGCATCCTGCTGCTTCAGCAGTGCGTCCATGGCGCGGAAGGGGCTGTCCACGGAAAAGTCCATATTCAACTGACCCATCAGATTGACCACGCACACCCGCTTGCCGCAGCATTCCACCACGGTATAGCCCATACCGGGCTTTCTGGGGCTCAGGTTCAGGGGACGGATCACGTCACGGGTCTCGTCCAGATAATCCCAGCTCTGCCGATTGGCAAAGGCGTGGTTGCCCAGCGTGATCACATCGGCGCCGGAATACAAAATCTCGTCCGCCTGGGCAGGAGAAATGCCGCGCATACTGGCATTTTCGCCGTTGACGATGACCAGATCGGCCTGCTCGCGCTGCTTCAGCTTGCGCAGATTCTTGCTGAGAAACTCCACACCGGGCTCGCCGCACACGTCGCCGATGACCAAGATTTTCATTCGTCCGCCTCCTTCTTCATTGACAAACCTATGGTTTCATACTAAAATAATTTCGATATATCCGCCCCCGTAGCTCACCTGGATAGAGCGTACGCCTCCTAAGCGTAAGGTAGTGAGTTCGAGTCTCGCCGGGGGTGCCAAACCGAAGCCGCCCCGGCAGGACCGGGGCGGTTTTATTGTTTGCTTCTTGTTTTATTTTATCATAAACTCCCTTTCGGGTCAACCGACAGGATTTGTCAGTTTTTCGTCAGGATGGCTGCCAGCACGCCCACGTCTTCCAGCAGATAGGTGGGTTTGTCGGCGCTTTCCGCCACATCCTGCAGAGTGGCTTCGCCGGACAGGACGCACAGGCTGTCCACACCGGCGCGGTTGCCGGCGGCAATGTCGGTGTACAGACGGTCGCCGATCATCACCGTTTCTTCCGGTGCAAAGCCGGTGACGGACATGGCATATTGCACCATCAGCGGCTCGGGCTTGCCGATGACCCGGGGCAGCCGATGCACCGCGTGCTCCAGCATCTGACACATAGCGCCGCAGTCGGGGATGAAATTCCCGCCCTCCACCGGGCAGACCCAGTCGGGGTTGGTGGCCAGATAGGCCACCTCCGGACGGCGCAGCAGGGTGCACATATCCAGCAGCTTCTGATAATGCAGCTGCCGGTCAAAGCCGGCCAGCGCCACCGTAACTTCCGGGTCGGGCGTTTTTGCCAAGGCAATGCCCTGCCGGCGCAGTTCCGCCTGCAGCGAGTCGGTACCCATACAGTACACCAGCTGCCCGGGGTATTCCTGCCGCAGCACCAGCGCCGTGGCCTGTGCCGAGGTGAAGAAATCCTCCCGGGTGGCGGCGATGCCCATTCCGCGGAGGCGGTCCACATAATCTTCTACCGAGGAGGAGGAGTTGTTGGTGAGGAACAGATAGCGGCCGCCCTTGTCCGCAATGGCCTGCAGCAGTGGCAGCGTGCCGGCAAACAGGCGGCCACCCTCGTAAATGGTGCCGTCCATATCCAGCAAAAACAGTTTTTTCTCCTTCAGCGGCCGGCAGTCCCGACCCAGCACATCCAGCATGGTTGCATCCTCCCTCATGGGGTTTCTTTTGCCCTATCATACCACGGTTTTTGCCCCGGGGCAAGCGGTGGATTTTTTGTAAATATTTTGGCGGCAGTGCCGCTTTCCGTCCGTTCTCCCTTGCAGGAGAAAAAG
The DNA here is from genome assembly GCA_017548175.1 of Clostridia bacterium. Next base: position 4,343 of record JAFYMZ010000185.1, read on the forward strand.
TTCCCGTGTTATAATGAAAGGTACACACGATCACCATTCCCGATTTATCGGGGTCTGTATAGAAAAGGGGGCCGTTCCCGTGAGCTTTATCGAGTTTCGTAATGTCTGCAAAGAATATCAAATGGGTGAGCAAACCATCCGCGCCGTGGACGACGTGAGTTTTTCCATCGAGCAGGGTGAGTTTTGCGTCATCGTCGGTGCGTCCGGCGCCGGCAAGACCACCATTTTGAATATGCTGGGCGGCATCGACAACTGCTCTTCGGGCAAGATCCTGCTGGACGGCGCCGAAGTCAGCGCCTTTGATGCCAAGCGGCTGACCCAGTACCGCCGCTATGACGTGGGCTTTGTCTTTCAGTTCTACAATCTGGTGCAGAATCTGACGGCGCTGGAGAACGTGGAACTGGCCGGCCAGATCTGCAAAGATCCCCTGGATCCTGCCGAGACGCTGGCACAGGTGGGCCTCAGCCACCGTCTGCACAACTTCCCCGCCCAGCTTTCCGGCGGCGAGCAGCAGCGCGTGTCTATCGCTCGCGCGCTGGCCAAGAACCCCAAACTGCTGCTGTGCGACGAGCCCACCGGCGCGCTGGATGACAACACCGGCAAGCAGGTGCTGGCACTGCTGCAGGAGACCTGCCGCAAGACCGGCAAGACGGTCATCATCATCACCCATAACAGCGCCCTGACCGCCATGGCCGACCGGGTCATTCGCGTGCGCAGCGGCAAGATCGCCAGCAACGAGGTCAATGCCAACCCCGTACCCGTGGAGGAGATTGAATGGTAACCTATTGGAAATCTGTCCTGCGTACGGTAAAGAGCAGCCGCAGCCGCTTTTTGGCCATCTTCGCCATTGTGGCGCTGGCGGTGCTGTTTCTTTCCGGCCTGCTGATCTCCACGCCCTATATGCAGCATTCTGCAGGCGTGTTCAATCAGCAGACTGCCCTGATGGACATCCGGGTGGTCAGCACCTTGGGCCTGTCCGACGAGGACGTGGCCGCCGTGGCTGCCATCTCCGGCGTAGGGGCGGTCATGCCGGCATATACCGTTGATATGGAACTGTCCTCGCCCGTGGGCGAGACACTGACCGCCCGGGTGCACAGCGTCAAGGGCAGTTACTGGGACAGCGAACATCCCAATTATTTGAATCGCAGCCGCCTGACCGCCGGCCGTTGGCCCGACGATGCCACCGAATGTGTCATCGAGGGCGTGGATTCCGTCACCGCCCAGTCGCTGCTGGGACAGACGCTGACGGTGTCGCGGCCTTCCGAGGACAGCGGCTTTGTGCCCACGACCCTGACCGTGGTGGGCACGGTGCAGTCTGCCTATTACCTCTCCCAGACCCAGCTGGGCAACACCAGTGTGGGCACCGGCACCCTGAACGCCATTCTGTATGCCGATGAGACTTGCTTTGACCTGGCCGCCTATACCGACCTGTACGTCAGCGTGGTGGGTGCCGCCGACCGCAAGGCATATTCTGACGAATACGATGCCCACGTGGATGCCGTGCAGGAGAAGATCGAGCATCTGGGCGAGACCCAGCGCCTTGTGCGCCGGGATCAGATCGTGGAAGAGGCCATGGCCGAGCTGAACGATGCCCGCGCCAAGCTGCAGGAAGAAGAAGCAAACGGCGCCGCCCAGTTGCTGGAGGCCCGACAGGCTTTGGAAAAGGCCAAAAAGCAGTTGGATTCTGCCTTTGCGGAGCTGAATGCCGGCGACAAGGAACTGGCACAGGGCAAGGCGCAGCTGGCACAGGCCAAGGCGGATTATGCCGCCGAGATCGCCGCCGCCGAAGCGGAGATCGCAGCAAACGAAAAGAAGCTGATGGAAGCCTCGCTGCAGCTGATGGACGCCCAGTCCCAGCTGGACGAGGGCCGCGCCCAGTTGGAAGCCGGTGAACGGCAGCTGGCGGAGGGCCGAGAGCTGCTGAGCACCCTGCGGGACACCTTGGAAGATATGGAACTGGTGATGAGTTCCGTGGAGGCCCTGCAGAACATGGTGGATCAGGGCTATGTTTCCGCGCTGGTTTATACCCCCATTCAGTTGATCCTGACCACCGTGGCAGATGAAATGGAGTCGCAGGTGGGCGACCTGCGGGCCAATCCCGACCCCAGCGTCACCGAGACCTTCCTGCTGGACACCTATGATCTGGCGCGTGCCATTGAGGGCATTGCCGCCACCGATCTGGACCGTACTACCAAATTGGCCGACCTGTCTGACGAGATGCAGCAGGTGCTAGACGGCTATGTGGCCGCGCAGCAGGAACTGGTGGACAGTGAAGCCGCCATGGTGCTGGCGGAAAAAACGCTGGCCGATTCCCGCGCGCAGCTGAACGATGCACAGGTGCAGCTGGCACAGGGCCGCAAGGAATACACCGCCGGTGTCCGCGCTCTGGAGCAGGGCAAGCTGGATCTGGCCGCCGGCAAGGCCACGGCAGAGGCCGAGTTTGCCGCCGCCGATCAGGAATTGCTGGCCGCGGAGAAGAAACTGACCCAAGGCCGCAAGGAATATGAGCAAGGCAAGAAAGAATATGACGAGGGCGCTGCCGAACTGGCAGCACAGGAAGAAACCTTCCGCCGCGAGATCGCGCGCGGCTATCGCGAGATCGAAGACGCCGAGATCAAGCTGCAAGAGATGGAAGACCCCGAATGGTACGTGCTGGATCGCGGTGCCGTGGTTTCCTACGTCAGCTACGAAAGCGACAGCGCCAAGGTAGACGCCGTAGCCAAGGTGTTCCCCCTGTTCTTCTTCCTGGTGGCGGCGCTGGTGTCCTCCACCACCATGACCCGTATGGTAGAGGAAGAGCGCGGCCAGATCGGCGTGCTCAAGGCGCTGGGCTACAGCAACACCGCCATCGCGGGCAAGTTCCTGTCCTATGCCTCCGCCGCCTCCTTACTGGGCAGTGCGGTGGGTCTGCCGCTGGGTCTGACCGTCTTTCCGGCCGTCATTTACAGAGCCTATGCCATCGCATATCAGCTGCCCCCCATGCAGTACACCGACCCCTTATTGGTGAGCCTGTTGTCCGTGGGCCTGATCTTTTTGGCCATCATCGCCGCCACCGGCGGTGCGCTGGTGGCCACCCTGCGCGAGCCTGCCGCACAGTTGATGCGGCCCAAGGCACCCCCTGCCGGCAAGCACATCCTGCTGGAGCGCATCACCTTCCTGTGGCGCAAGCTGCCCTTTATCTGGAAGGTCACCGCCCGCAACCTGTTCCGTTATAAAAAGCGCCTGTTTATGACCCTGTTGGGCGTGGCAGGCTGTACCGCGCTGTTGCTGACTGCGCTGGGTCTGCGGGATTCTTTGGGTGACATCACCCACAAGCAGTACGGCGAGATCCAGACCTATCAGTTGACCCTGACCCTGCGCAAGGCCGGGGACGAGACCGCCAATGCCGACTTGGCCGACCTGCTGAACGACAAAGCCTTCGTGCGGCAGTACACCGCCATCCATACTGAAAGCGCAACGCTGCCCGGCGACGATGAAACGCTGGACGTGTATCTGGTTGCACCGGCCGATCTGGCGGCGCTGCCCGACTTCATTGACTTGCATCAGCGCGTGGACGGCAAACCGCTGACCTTGGGCACCGATTCCGTCATCCTGACGGAAAAGGCCGCCAGCCTGTTGGGCCTGAAGGTGGGCGACCACGTCACCGTGCGGGACAACGACCAAAAAGAAGTCTCTCTGCCCATCGGCGGCATTATGGAGAACTATCTAATGGCGTATGTCTATCTGTCGCCCCAGTTGTTCGAGTCTGCCTTCGGCCGCGCCTGCGATTTCTCCACCCTGTATGTGCACACCGCCGCCGGACTGGAAAGCGACACCCAGCGCAAGGACTTCGCCGCCCGACTGATCGAGACCGGCAGCGTCACCGGCGCGGTATACAATCAGGACACCGTGCGCACCTTTGACGTGCTGATGAGCAGCATCGACACCATTGTGATGATGATCGCCCTGTTTGCCGGCGCGCTGGCACTGGTGGTGCTGTACAACCTGACCAACATCAACATCACCGAGCGGCAAAAGGAACTGGCCACCCTGAAGGTGCTGGGCTTCTACCGCGGCGAGGTATCCTCGTACATCTTCCGCGAAGTCACGCTGCTGACGCTGTTCGGCAGCATTGGCGGTCTGCTGCTGGGCAAGCTGCTGCTGGTCTTTGTCATTCAGGTGGTGGAAATGCCCCACACCATGTTCGGCCGCACCATCGCGCCCGCCAGTTATGTCATCGCCTTTGGCGTGACCTTGGCATTCTCTCTGCTGGTGGACTTGCTGATGTCCGGCAAACTGCGCCGCATCAATATGGCGGAGTCCCTGAAGGCACCCGAATAAATCCGGAGACATCACAGGCATTCTCCGAGGTGAGACACGCTGGATATTTTTGGCACTGGCGGTGAAACATCGGCAGAATAACACTTCCCTTTTCCCATAAAATGCGATATAATAGCACCGATGGACATCCATCGGTGCTATTTTTGTAAATCTTATTATTTCAGATATCATTGCAGGAGGTTTTTACCATGCTGGATTTCACCCTCACCGACAAGCGCATCTCTGAACTGTGCGCCAAAAACTGCTTCCCCTCTGCCCAGTTGTGCGTGATGCACCACGGCGAGATCGTCCACGAGTTCACCGTGGGCCGCCCCGACCCCAACCATTCCTGGACCTGCAACAACGAGACCCGTTATGACGTGGCTTCTCTCAGCAAGCTGTTCGCCGGCTCTGCCTTCCTGGCACTGTGCGACAAGGGCATCTTCTCTCTGGACGAGCCCGTCTGCAAGAGCTTCCCCCAGTTCACCGGTATGCGCGAGATCCGCGCCAGTGCCAATGCGCTGGTTGCCAATGCCGGTGCCAGCGATGAGATCCTGGGCTATGCCGATGCCGGCAAGGTCACTTGGTATAACATTCTGGTCCACAACGCCGGTCTGGGCTGGATCCAGCTGCAGAATGCCTGCAAGTCCCCCGACGAAGTGGTGGACAAGATTTGCAGCATGCCCTTTGCCTATCAGACCGGCAGCACCGTGCTGTACACCGATCTGGGTCTGATCCTGATGGGCATCGCCATGGAGCGCCGCTGCGGCAAGCCCCTGGACGTGCTGCTGGACGAGCTGGTCTGCCAGCCTTTGGGCCTGACCAACACCGGTTACAACCGCGTCAGCCAGGGTGCCAAGAAGGAAAACACCGCACCCACCGAGTTCTGCGCTTGGCGTGATATGCGCGTGCACGGTCTGGTGCACGACGAAAACAGCTACTTTATGGACGGCGTTGCCGGCCATGCCGGTGTCTTTAGCTGCGCCCGTGAAGTGGCCAAGCTGGGCGAAGGCTATCTGGCTGCCCTGAAGGGCCGTGAAGGCGCCTTCCTGCCCAAGGAGACCGTAGAAAAGTACATCCAGTTCCAGCAGATGAACCGCTGGGATCGCCGCGGCATTATGTTCCAGCTGCGCATCATCCAGTCCGACGCCCATACCTTCCCCCTGGGCCGCAACACCTTCGGTCACACCGGCTTCACCGGCACCTGCATGTGGGTCGATCCCGACCGCGATATGGTCTTTGCTCTGCTGACCAACGACGTATACGCCGGCCGCGCCTGCCGTACTCTGGGCAGCGTGCGCAAGAGCATCGTCGAAGAGATCGTCTGCGCCATTGACCTGGAGGAAATGGGACGATGATCGGCATCGGCATCATGAGCGGCACCAGCGCCGACGGCATTGATGCCGCCTGCCTGCGTATCGAGGGCGCACCGCCCGCCATTTCTTACGAACTGCTTTCCTTTGTTTCGCTGGATATGCCGGCGGAGTTGCGCGAGGATATCTTCCGCTCCTTCCGCCCCGAAAGCAGCAGTTCCGAACTGCTGTGCCAGCTGAACTTCCGCCTAGGCGAGATCTACGCACAGGCTGCCATCAAGGCTGCCGAGGCCGCAGGCCTGCCGCTGGATCAGATCGACTTCATCGGCAACCACGGCCAGACGGTATGGCACGTGCCGCCCCAGATGGAGGGCACGCCCTCTACCCTGCAGTTGGGCAGCCCCGCCGTCATCGCCCAGCGCACCGGCTGCACCGTCGTTTCCGACTTCCGCAGCCGTGATATGGCCGCCGGCGGTCAAGGCGCACCGCTGGTGCCCTATGTGGACTCCCTGCTGCTGAGCCATCCCACCCTGCACCGCGCCGCACAAAACATCGGCGGCATCGGCAACGTCACCTATCTGCCCCCGGCCGGACAAAAGGGCGCCTTTGGCTTTGACACCGGCCCCGGCAATATGCTGATGGACTATGCCGCAGGCGTGCTGACGGATGGCAAGCTGACCTATGACAAAAACGGCGCGCTGGCTGCCTCCGGCAAGGTCTGCGAGGAACTGCTGGCCGAGTGGATGCGCGACCCGTACTTTGCCATTCAGCCCCCCAAGTCCACCGGCCGCGAGTATTTCGGCGTCCAGCGCGGCGCAGAGATGCTGGCACAGTGCCGGGAAAAGGGTCTGTCCGACGGCGACATTATGGCAACGCTGACCGCCTTTACCGCCGAGAGCATCGCCGATGCTTACCGCCGGTTCCTGCCCTGCCTGCCCGACGAGGTGCTGGTATGCGGCGGCGGCAGCCGCAATCCCGTGCTGATGGAGATGATCGCCCAGCGCCTGCCCGGCAGCAAGGTGATGACCACCGACGACGCCGGTCTGCGCTCCGATGCCAAGGAGGCCGCGGCCTTTGCCATTTTGGCTTATGAGACCATGAACCACCGTCCCGGCACCCTGCCCGCCGCCACCGGCGCCAGCGAGGCCGTGGTTCTGGGCAGCATTACCTTTGGAAAATAATTTGCATTTTTTCAAAAGCCGTGCTATAATATGTATTCACACGGGAGGCAACTCCCGTGCGCCTGTGCCGGTGTGGCGGAACTGGCAGACGCCCGGGACTTAAAATCCCGTGAGGGCAACCTCGTACCGGTTCGATCCCGGTTACCGGCACCAGAAGAGCCCGTATGGAATGTAACATTCCATACGGGTTCTTCTTTTTTGGTCGGCGGCGGTGAATTGAATCTCCCGCTTAAGTATGATATACTGGGACTATCCTGGTTGGGAGGTGCGGAATGCGACATATCGACATACGCTTTATTGACGATCTTCTTCGCGGAGAATTGTCTTATTTTTTGGCGCAGGTACAGAACAACCGCAAAGCGCTTAGTCTGGAGATTCGGGACGGGTACATCAACATTTACTATAAAGGCGGCAACCTGCTGAAGATCACGCAGAAGCGAGCCGGCTACAACTTTCACTTTGATGCCCGATACTGCAAGCACGCGGACGGAGATGCACACTTTTCCGTGCTGAACCGCCTGCCTCGGGATGACCGTGCCGCCTATCAGGCGCAGTTTCCGTTGATGATGCAAGAAATGGACCGTTGGTTTGCGGAGCATCCCAAGCCGGAGCGCGATTATCAGCATCAATTGCTGGTGAACAATCCGGAAATCGTGGACATTGAGTATCAAGTCGGGCGCCGGATGCGGCTGGATATGCTGCTGGTTTCCAACAACAAATTGCTGGTTGTGGAAAACAAATACGGCACCGGTGCCATCGGCGGCAGTGCCGGTCTGTCCAAACACTATGCAGACATTTGCAGTGTTTTACAAGACCCGGCGTGGCTGGAAGAATTACTGGACTCCGTTTGCCATATCTCGCAGGCCAAATTTGCCCTTGGGTTGCGCGACACCGTCATTCAACGTGCAGATATCCGCACCGCCGAGGTGTTGTTTCTGCTGGCAAATTATAACCCCAACAGTCAAAGCCTGCACAATGAAATGCAGTTGCTGAACGGCACTGTGCCCGCAAGCTTGCTGCTGATGACCACAGATCATGCCGCCATTCACCTTGACCAAGCCAAGCCGTTGTTTCCTGCGGCGAACACCAAACAGATATGATGAACATCCATATTTTCAGAGGGCAAAATCAAATCGGTGGAAACATCATCGAGGTCTCCACTGCAACGACAAAAATCCTGCTGGACATCGGCTTAGAACTGGATGCCGCGCGCAACGCGACCCTCCCTCCCGTCCCCGGATTATTTGACCACCCCGGCTACGATGCCGTCTTCATTACCCATTATCACGGTGATCATTTGGGGCTGGCCTATCAGATCCACAAAGATATCCCGCTGTATATGGGTGAAAAAAGCGCCCGCATCGTGCAGGCATCGGACACCTACAAACGCGTGCCCACCGTCACCCCTACCGGATTTTTGCAGCACAAAGTGCCCATCGCCATTGGGGACATTACCGTGACCCCTTATCTTTGCGACCATTCTGCCTTTGACAGTTATATGCTTCTGTGCGAGGCCGGTGGTCAGCGCATCCTATACACCGGAGACTTTCGCGGCAACGGCCGGAAACCCTACGATTGGCTGCTTTCGGAGCTGCCGCGCAAGGTGGACAAGCTGATTTGTGAAGGAACGACGCTCTCGCGCGACGGCTATGTTGCCGTCAGCGAACAAGCGCTGGAAGCGCAGGCAACCGATCTGTTCCGCCAGCACACGGGGCCGGTTTTCGTGCTGCAATCTTCTATGAATATCGATCGCATCGTTACCATGTACCGCGCGGCCAAGCGAAGTCACCGAATCTTTTTGCAGGAATTGTATATGGCGGACATCACCGCCGCCATCGGCGGCAGCATCCCCAACCCTGCTTTTGACGATGTATACGCCTTCATCACCGCTTCATCCCGGTATGAAGGGTTGAAAAAGCATGCCCATCGTATGGGCAAGGATCGGATAGCCAAGCAGTCTTTCGTGATGTGCGTGCGCACTTCAATGCTGCGGTATCTGCAGAGTCTTGCCACACGGATGTCCTTTTCTGATGGGCTACTGGTCTATTCGTTCTGGAGCGGATATCAGGAAACAGACGATATGAAACGATTTTTATCCGCCTGCGAAGCGCTAGGGCTGCGCATCGTTACGCTGCACACCAGCGGACACGCAGACTATGCCGCCATCAAACAATTGGTGGATACCGTAAAACCCGATGAGATCATTCCCGTTCACACCGAAGCCCCGGAGAAGCTGGTGTTTTAACTCCATTTATATGCAAAAAATCCCCCTGTGCCGCGATCGGCGCAGGGGGATCTGTTTTTATGTACAGGTTTCGGAATCAGTCCTCGAAGTCCTCGAACTCTTCCACCTTGGCTTCGCACAGGATCTTCAGCTGGATGGCCTGACCGGGGTGCTTCACGCGGAAGCGCAGCAGACGGTCCAGATCGTTGTGGAACAGTTCCACGAACTCACCGGGCTTGGCCACCACGCCGGAAAGCTGCTCGCGCTTCCATTCGTAGGTGTAGCCTGCCTCGCCGGCATAGGAGCCCTCGTAGCGCAGCGTCTCACGGGACAGGATCAGCTTGCCCTGACCCACAGGGAACTCTTTGCCGTCGGGGAAGTCCAGCACGGTGACGGGTGCTTCCAGCGTATAGCCGGGCTGTGCCAGCGCCGTTTCCGCCGCCCACTGCTGACGGAAGTACCAGTCGCGCAGGTTCTCCGGCAGCTGCATCTCGTCTTCCCAATACAGGCGCATATCCTCGCCCACATTGGCCTCCACACCGCAAGCGGTGCAGCACACGCGGTTGCCCTCGCTGCGGATGGTGTACAGGCTGGCGCAGTTGGGGCAGGCATACAGCACGCGGTCATAGCCGTCGGCGCGGTTCTTGCTGCGCACGCGGATATTATGCTGGGCCTGCCAGGCAAACTCGTCGTAATAAATGCCGGCATAGATGGCATCGTAGATTTCTTCTTCCGACGCTTCTTTCAGCGTTTCGGGGGTGTACAGCAGCTTTACTTCTGCATGGATGGGGCAGCGATGGATGCCCTTGATGAAGCGCGCCTTGGCAAAAAAGCTGCCCTGCAGGCGCACGGCCACCACGTTGGCGCCCGATTTCTTCACCAGTTTTGCGATGACGGGAGACACTTCACCGGGTACACCGCACAGAGAAGTCTGTCCGGCGGGGAAAATACCCACCGTGCCGTCACTGCGCAGGGTGCGCAGGATCTGGCTCATACAACGGGGGTCTGCATGGAACTGCATCTTGGGGATGACGGCCAGCAGGCGCAAAAATTTGCTCAGCAGACCGCCGCGCAAAAAGCGCTCGGTGATGACGAACCGCACCCGACGGCCGGGCACAGCCAGACCCACCGGCAAAAAGTCCAGCATACCGCCGTGCGCGGCCAGCACCAGCACGGGGCCGTCCTTGGG
>JAFYMZ010000186.1 GCA_017548175.1 Clostridia bacterium
ACCTGCTCTTCAATAAAAGCAGCAGCCTGTGCGGGGGTAGTAATTCGTTCCATAGTCTCGGGACGCTTATTGTTATCCATAATACCTCTCCTTTACAAACCTTCTTTATGTATCCGGTTCCGTCTAAACAGACAGGTTTCGCAACGAAAACACACTATTATTTTGACACAAAATAGCAAAAATAGCAATGTAATTTTTCACAAAATCAAAGTTTTTTTCCCGTTCATTATGAAATTTTCTCGGTCAAAACCACCAGTTTTATTGCTTAAAAAACGCATTTTCCAGTGTCAGTAACCATACTTTGCTTTCCGAACCGCGGGCGGCACTGTATGCGCCGATGCTTCCGTCGGCAGGCAAGACCCGATGGCAAGGGATCAGGATGCACAGCGGATTGTGCCGCATCGCGCTGCCCACGGCACGGGCGGCGCGGGGATTGCCGCTGAGTGCGGCCAGTTCCCCATAGGAAACGGTACTGCCCAGCGGCACTTTGCGATACAGGGTTTCCAGCACCTGCCGTTGGAACGGGCTGCACCCATCCAATCGGAAAGGCAGCGAAAACTGCCGCAGTTGTCCGGAAAAGTACGCGTGCATCTGGCGGCAGGCCTCCTGCAGCAACGGTGTTTCCGGCGCTACGGGCGCGGCATCGGGGGCAGGCAGGCGGATGGCGGTAATGGCACCGCAGGTTTCTTCCAATCGCAGCAGACCTAACGGGGTCTCCAGCACGGCAAATGCAGGCGGATACAGGCGTTTTTCCATCTGCTTGTCCGACAGGAGGAACTTTTCATCGGGGGCACAAATCTCTGCAAATCCCCACTTGGCGTACAAATATTGTGCCGCCTCCAGCTTGCGGTTGGTAAACAGCATCAGTTTATGCGCGCCCTGCCGATGCGCCCACAGATGCGCTTCGGCCATCAGCGCATCTGCCACGCCGCGGCGGCGGTATGCGGCGTTTACGCCCATCTTGGCCAGCTCATAGCACCCCTCCCCTTCCGGGATGAGGCTCAGCGCACCCAGCAGGCGGCCGTCTTCCACCGCCAGCAAGATCTGTCCGCCGGGGGCCAAAATGACGCCCTCCGGATCGCGCATAATGCGCAGATCTTCTTCCTCGATCAGGTCATACTGATCCAGCCAAGCATAACACAGGTCATACCACGCCTGCCGATAGGCAGGGTCCCATTGGATGACAGTCATCAAGCTTCGCCTCCCTCCGGCAATGCAGGCGTCACCAGCGCGGTCTTATACTCGAAATAATTCACCATACCGGGTTTTGCGCCTTGGGGCTTTTTCACGTGGCGCACCTTGGTATAATCCACCGGCACACGCGGCTGATTTGCCGCGCCGCAGTAATAAGCGGCAATGGCGGCCGCCTGCTCCAGCGCTTTGTCGCTGGGCTGAGTGCCTTCGGTGAGCAAAATCACGTGGCTGCCGGGAATGTTGCGGGCATGGAACCAAATGTCGTTCTTGCCGGCGTGACGATGAGTCAGCTGGTCATTTTCCCGGTTATTGCGGCCGCAGAGCGCGGTCAGGCCGCCGTCCACCGTAAAGGCGCGGGGGGCAAAGGTTGCCGGCTTGGGTTTCTTCTTTTGCTTATCTTTGTTGCGCAGATAGCCGTTTTCCACCAGTTCTTCCCGAATCTCTTCAATCTGGCGCAGGTCTTTGGCAGCCGCAAAGCTATACAGCACCGCCTCCAGATAGACCAGTTCCTGCTCACCCTGCTCGATCTGCTGCAGCAGCACTTCTTCGGCGCGCTTCATGCGGGTGTACTTATGATACAGGCGCTGGGCATTCTCCTGGGGCGAGAGCAGCGGATCCAGAGGGATCTCGCGGGTGGGCATTCCTTCGGCAAAATAATCCACCACCACGGCTTTGCTGTCGCCCTGCTTGATGGCGTACAGATTGGCGGTGATCAGGTCGGCCTGCTCTTTCAGTTTTTCACGCTGCACGGCACTGTGCAGTTCCTGCTGCTGGGCGGCCAGTTTGCGCTGCAGACGGCTTTTTATGGTGGTAATGTTGCGCACCAACTGCTGCGAGGCATTTTTCAGGCCCTCTTCCCTGCTGCGCTGCATATAGAATGCATCCAGCAGCGCGGAAAAACTTTCCTTCTTGATGCAGGTCCAGTCATCCCGTCCGGTGATTTCCATGGCGGAAATGTCGGCAGGACTGCCGTCGGCTTTTTGCAGCAGATACGGCATCGGCACCAGCGTGGTGAGATTCTTCAGTTCCTGCGCCCACAGACCGGCATCACCGCCGGCGCGGTGCAGCGTTTCTCTTGCGCACAAGGGCGACACACCGGCCACCAGACCGCACAGATCACGGGGATCTCCTGCGCGATGGCACAGGTCGGTCAGCTGCTGCACGGACAAATCGGCCAGCGAAGGCTTCTCCGGCTTGGGTGGCAGGCGATAGCGCAGACCGGGCAACACGGCGCGGTCGGACATTTCGTGGTCTACCGGCTTCATACAGCCCAAAATCAAGCCCTCACTGTCGGTGAGGATCACGTTGGTCAATCGACCGGTGAGTTCGCAGATCAGGTGTTTTTCCCCGATGAAACCCATCTCATCGGCGGCAGAAAAGCACAGATCCACGATGCGCTCACCCTCGGGCTGGGTGGCGCGCAAAAAGCGGCCGGAGGACAACTGCTTGCGCAGCAGCATACACAGCATAGGCGGCACGTCAGGGTTTTCAAACTTTTCCTCTGTCAGATGCACGCGTGCATCGCCACCGGCACACAGCAGCAATTTTCCGGTGCCTTGCTGCAGACGCAGATTGAGCACAACGCGGTCCCGGCGGGGCATATAAATTTTATCAATGCGCGCCCCTTCCAGCACGCGATTCAGCTCATTCGCCAGTCCGGCGATCAACAGGCTGTCCAATGCCATTTGTCTGCTCCTTTAAGATGCGCAACATCTCTTGTACGTTTTCTTCTTCTCCATCGCCCTCGCTTTGGGCCATGCCCTCTGCGATCCGGCTGTAACGGGCCAGTTGGGCGGCAACAAAGGCAGGAAACAGCGGATCCTGCCGCAGGGATTCGGTGAACAGGTCACCGTATTGCGCGGCATCTGCACAGGGCGCGCCGCCCCATACTTCCAACAGGCAGTACAGGCGCTTGCCTTCCTTTGCCAGCCGCTCCTGCCGGATCTGATAGCCATGCTCGCGCAGCCACTTGCGCAGGCGCGGTGCCTGTGTCATCGGCTGCAGCACCAATTTATGCCTGCCCTCCGCCGTCCAAGGCGCGGCCTCCAGAATGGCGGCAATGGTCTCGCCGCCCATACCGCAGATGACCACGGCCTCGGCATCCTCCGGACCGAAGGCCTCCAGTCCGGGGCACAGTTTGGGCGTGATGCGGTCGGTAAGACCGGCAGCACGGATGGTCTCTTTGGCGGCCTCCAGCGGGCCGGGGCGGATATCGGATGCATAGGCGTGCTGCACGCCCTGCTGCACCAGATGGGCGCAGAGGTAGGCGTGGTCACAGCCCACATCAATGACAGTTTTCGGCGTGCCGCACAGTTCGGCGGCAAGGCGCAGTCTGGGGGTCAAAGCCAGAGGGAAATTCCTCCGTACAGGTCATATAAGACGAGCCAAGGGAAAACCCCTTGGCTCTTGTTGCTTGTCTTATTTCTTGGATGCCAGATAGTCGTTGATCTTCTTGACCAGCTCATCAGCGTTGGTGCCGTGAACCATGCAAGCGTCTGCGATGCTCTCGCCGCGGGATGCGGGGCAGCCCAAGCAGTGCATGCCGATCTCAAAGAAGAACTCGGCGGTGTTGACATCAAAATCCAGAACCTGGCCAACCAGGCTTTCCTTGGTTACTACCATGATTTGTTACCTCCGTATTGATAGGGTGTTGTAAACTATCTTTTATTATACTACGGTTTTCCGGGCTTTTCAACTGTTTTTGTCAGTTTATTTGCACCGAAGGGTGCAGACAAACCTACTAATTTATTCCTGCGGATACAAAAACGCGGCGCGCCAAAATGGGCACACCGCGTTTGTAATGTGAGGTTTATTTCCCTGCTTTCAGCATCCGCCGGGCAACTTTGCTCAGGGGCGGCAGCAGAATCAACGTCAGGGCGAAATTAGCCGCGCCGTGGATCAGGTCATAGGGAATGCCGGAGATCCAATAGGCAAAGGCCATACTCCAGCCGCCGATGAAGAAGTGAGGAATGGCGCACAGGGCGCCGAAGAGCATCCCAAATACGCCGGCAGCCACGGCCCATGCAAATCGACCTGCGTGGGTCTTTTTCAAAACCACACCGATCAGCACAAGGATGGCCCAGACGTACAGGTAATTGATGGCCCAAAGGCCCATGCCGAAGATCAGGATCTCCAGCGTTACGAAAATATATACGGGATACAACGCCCGCAGTCCGAAGACCTGGGCACACAGCAGCACCAGCACACCCACGATGTGGATGTTGGGCAGGGCGGCCATAGCCACCTGACTGGCGGTCATCAGGCCGCCCAGCAGGCCGTACAGAACCAGTTCCCGGGTGGAGATCCGCGGTTTCTTAGCCAAAGTCATAGCCTACGTTCAGTTTGAACTCGTAACTGTCACCGTCATAGATGGGGGTCAGTTCCACGCCGGTCTCCACATACTCGCCGCCCTTGGTGTAACCCCACCATTCCTGCGCGGTCTCGTTGCAGGTGTAACCGTCGATGGTCTTGATGTACAGACCGTACTGGGCCTGTTCGCCCTGCAGCAGGTCTTCGTCATACTCCTTGATGGCATCCAGCAGGTACTGGGCATCGGTATGCAGGGTAAACTTCTTTTCCGTGCCATCTTTATGGGTGATGCTGATCTCGATGGTCTTGCTGCCTTCTACCGGCTTTTTCACGAAGGTGAAATAGACGGCGATCATTGCGGCTGCCAGCAGCAGCACGCCCACTGCGACGAGGATGGACTTTGCTTTTTTGCTCATAAAAAAACTTCCTTTCCGTGAACCGGCAAAGGAAGCAGACGTACCTTGATACGCAGGGATCGAGGCGCGCGATCCTTTGCCTACCTCGCACCGATATTCTGACTTGGTTTCGACGCGGCCTTGGTCTTCCCGGATCACTCCAGTGACATCATCAAGACAGCTCCACCTTACAGCGACGGCTTCGTGTGGGATTTGCACCCAACTTCCCGGTGTATTGCGAGGAGTTCAATTTAATTTACAGATTCAGTGTAGCACTGCGGTCGGGATTTGTCAATAAAAAAAAGCAGGTGCCGAAGCACCTGCCAAACGTTTTATTCTTGCGGGAGAAGCTTGTGTAAAGCGGCTCTGCAAACGACAAAGATCCCTGCCAGAATCAGGCAGGAAATAACCAATGCAACGGCAATGGCAGACCATGCGAACCACAGGGGTGTGGAATCCCCGACCAGCGATCCGCTGCGGATCGCATCCAGAAGAACGCCGCACACCATCAGATGGCTGC
>JAFYMZ010000187.1 GCA_017548175.1 Clostridia bacterium
AACGAAGGCAGCACCGGAAACGAAGGCAGCACCGGCAACGAGGGCAGCACCGGAAACGAAGGCAACACCGGCAACCAAGGCAGCACCGGAAACGAAGGCAATACCGGCAACGAGGGCAGCACCGGAAACGAAGGCAGCACCGGCAACGAAGGCAACACCGGCAACGAGGGCAGCCAGTCCGGCGGCTATCGCCCCACCAAACCCACCGCATCGCCCAACCCTGTGACCATCCGCCTGACCGGCGTGGGCGATAACCTGCTGCACGACTCCGTCAGCTACAGTGCCCAGCAGGCCGACGGCAGCTATGACTATTCCGGCCTGTATGCCGCCGTGGCCGATGTGTTCCGCGGCAGCGACATCGCCTTCATCAACCAAGAGGTGATGCTCACCGGTCAGGTCTCCGCATACCCCAGCATTGCCGCCAAGGCCGAATGTGCCGACGCGCTGAAAGCGCTGGGCTTCAATGTCATCAATCTGGCTACCAATCACGCACTGGACAAGGGTGTTTCCGGTCTGGAAACTTGCCTGCAGAATGTCCACGACCGCAACTTTGATGCCGTTCTGGGCGCATTCCGCAGCGAAGACGAGTCCAAGCAGCAGATTATTCTGGAAAAACAGGGCATCCGCTTCGGTTTCTTGTCCTATACCTACAACATCAACGGCAGCGGCCTGCCCGCAGGCAAAAAGTGGATGGTAGCCAAAATCGACGAGGACAAGATCCGCGCCGAAGTCACCGCCCTGCGGAAGGAATGCGACTACCTCATCGTCTCTATGCATTGGGGTACCGAATATCAGGACAAGCAGAGCAAGACGCAGGAAAATCAAGCAAAACTGCTGGCCGAACTGGGCGTGGATCTAGTCATCGGCAGCCATCCCCACGTGCTGCAGCCTGCCAAGTGGTACGACCGTCCCGACGGCGGCAAGATGTACTGCACTTATTCCTTGGGCAACTTTATCTCCAACCAGCGCAAATGGGCCACCATGCTGGGCGGCATTCTGGACATCACGCTGGAGTTTGACGCCAACAACGGCGCACTCATCGCCGTCAAGGATGCAGGCATTATCCCCACCGTTACCCATTATAACTACCTGACCACCAACGGTGGTATCACCCGCGGCCATCAGGTCATCCTGCTGGAGGATTACACCCAAGACCAGGCCGCCGCCCACGGCATCAAAAACTGGGCAGGAGAACTGACCCTCTCCTGGCTGCAAAAGCACGCCGCCGCCGTGCTGGGCGAGCATCAGCGCACGTGGCAAAAATAACTGCAAAAAATCGGCAATTTCTCGGGCTTTTGAGAAATTGCCGATTGCTTTTATGCCCGATTTTTTGTATATTTATAGATGGAGTAATATGCGATTTTTTCGCCGGATTGATTTTGGAAAGAGAGGAAACACCATGCACAAACTTACCCATTGGGTCGCTTTCTTGCTGGCCCTGATGATGCTGTTCTCTCTCTCTGCCTGTACTGCGGTGGACGACCCCGATGTACAGCAGCCGGATTCCGGTCTCACCGATCCCGACGGCGGCACCCAGCCCGACCCGCCCAAGCCGGTGACCATCCGCATCACCGCCGCCGGCGATAATCTGCTGCACGATCCCATCAGCAAACTGGCCAAGCAGTCCGACGGCACGTACGACTATACCTACCTCTATCAGCATATCAAAAAAGCCGTAGAGGGCAGCGATATCGCCTACATCAACGAAGAAGTCATGCTGTGCGATGTGGTGGCAAATTATCCGCGTTTCTCCGCCATGAGCAGCGTGGCCGATGCCCTACTGGATGCCGGCTTTAACGTGATGAATCTGGCCACGAATCACAGTCTGGACCGCGGCGTTTCCGGTTTGGAAACCTGCTTGGAAAATGTCCACCGGCGTGATTTTGATGCCGTTCTGGGCGCATTCCGCACCGAAGAAGAGTCCAAGCAGCAGATCATCGTGGAAAAACAGGGCATCCGCTTCGGCTTCTTGTCCTACACCTACGGTCTCAACGGTCTGAACCTCCCTGCGGACAAGCAGTGGATGGTGGCCCGCATCGAGGAAGAAAAGATCCGCACCGAATGTGCCGCCCTGAAGGAGAACTGCGATTACCTCATCGTCTCCATGCATTGGGGCAACGAATATCAGACCAAACAAAATGCCGAGCAGGAAACCTTGGCACAGATCCTGGCGGAAGAAGGCGTAGATCTGGTCATCGGCACCCATCCCCATGTGATCCAGCCTGCCGTGTGGTATGACCGTCCCGACGGCGGCAAGATGTATTGCGTGTACTCGCTGGGCAACTTCGTCTCCAATCAGCACCGCCGCGACACCATGCTGGGCGGTCTGCTGGATATGACGCTGGAGTTCGATGCCACCACCGGCGACCTGATGGCCGTCAAATCTGCCGGCATCATTCCGCTGGTAATGCATTTCCAGGATCGGTTCACCATCCAGCACGCCTATCTGCTGGAGGACTATACCGAGCAGCTGGCCGCTGCCCACGGCATCAAAAACTATACGAAAGTCTTAACCTTGGATTATCTGGAAGATCTGGCCGACTCCGTTTTGGGCGACCAGCGCCGCAGTTGGGAGGATACCAATGATTAAGTTCTGTGGGCTGGACCTTACCGCCCCCTTTTTTCTGGCGCCCATGGCTGGCGTCACCGATTCCCCTTTTCGCACCGTCTGCGCCGAAGCCGGTGCAGCCCTGACCTATACCGAAATGATCAGCGCCAAAGCGCTGGTTTACCGGGATAAAAAGACCATGAACCTGATGCGCCTGTGGGACGACCCTGCCCCCGGCGTGGTGCAGCTCTTCGGCAGCGAACCCGATATTATGGGCGAAGCCGCCGCCATCGCCGCCGAAATCACCGGCACCCCTATGATCGACATCAATATGGGCTGCCCCGTGCCTAAGGTAGCCGGTCACGGTGAAGGCAGCGCTTTGATGGGCGACGTGCCCCGTGCCGAAGCCATCATTCGCGCGGTGAAGCAAAACTCCCCCGTGCCCGTGACCGTCAAGTTCCGTGCCGGATTGAACGATGCCAGCATCAATGCCGTGGAGTTCGCCAAAATGGCAGAAGCCGCCGGTGCCGATGCCGTCACCGTCCACGGCCGCACCCGTGAGCAGATGTACCGCGGCCGCAGCGACCGTACCATCATCGCCAAGGTCAAGCAGGCGGTGGACTTGCCCGTCATTGCCAGCGGCGACGCCCTGTCCGGCCCCGACTGTATGGACATCCTGCGCGAAACCGGTGCCGATGCGGTGATGATCGCCCGCGGTGCCCAAGGCAACCCCATGATCTTTGCCGACTGTCTGGCACTGTGGCAAGGCAAGCCCCTGCCCGAGCATACCCCCGAAGAAATCGTGGCCCTGATGCGCCGTCAGGCGGAACTTTGCGTGCAGCGCAAAGGCGAATCCGCCATGGTGGAACTGCGCAAACACGGCCTTTGGTATCTGGACCGGTTCCGGTCCGGCCGCCGGCTGAAGCCGGAAATGTCGATGATCTCGACCTTAGCCCAATTCCACAGCATCTGCGACCAGATCTTGGAACAGGGTTTTTGCTGCAAGAAAGGAGATGGCGCACTGTGACATCCGATCTGGAACTGGTATCCCGTGCCAAAGAGGGCGACCGACAGGCCTTCGAGACATTGGTGAGCCGTTACGAAAGCAAAATCTATCATATGGCCCTGCGCTATACCGGCGATGCCCAAGAGGCGCTGGATATCACCCAAGAGGTGTTCCTCCGGATGTATCGCGGTCTGTATTCCTGTCAGCAAGACTGCAATGTCAGCGTGTGGCTGTATCGCCTGACCGATCTAGTCTGCAAGGATGCCGTCCGCCAGATCAGCAGCCGTGCCGTGCTGTCCGAGCACGAACAGGACAGCGACGAGCCCTATGAGATCGAGATCCCCGACCTGCGCTACAATCCCGAGAGCGTCTATGACCGTGCCGCCCTGCGCGACACCATCGTGGACGCCGTCTCCGCGCTGCCCGAGCATTTGCGCAAGGTCATCGTCCTGCGCGAGATCGCCGGTATGACCTATGAAGAGATCTCCGACTGTCTGGAACTGGAACTGGGCACCGTCAAATCCCGCATTGCCCGCGGCCGCGACAAACTGCGCAGCTTTTTGTCCCGCCCGGTGGAGAAAAAAGAAACCGAAACCAAGAAACCGCAGAAGGGAGGTGGCCGTAAATGAGTAAGACCTGTCAGGAAACCATTGAACTGATGAACCTCTATCTGGACGGCCGCCTGTCTGGCGGACAGTATCAGGAACTGGCCAAGCATCAGGCCACCTGCGAGCACTGCCGCAAGCGGATGAATTACCTGCGCGTCATCTCTTCCGAGATCCGCAACGACCGCCCCGCGATGCCTGCGGATCTGCATAACAGCATTATGCGGTATATCGATCAGGCCGAGGCTCCCGCCCCCGAACCGGCTGCCACCTCCAAAAAGCGCAAGCCTCTGGTCTTTGGTGCCATTGCCGCCGCATTGGTGCTGGTGCTGGTGGGTTCCTTTGCCCTGAAAAATCTGAATGCGGCAAACACTCCCGGTGACGTATCCGACTTGGATACCGCCAAAGAAAGCAGTTGGTTCGAGCGCTTCCTGGATCTCTTCAAAGGGGACGAGGAAGAAAAAGACCCCGACTCTGAAACGGATGACGGTACCCAGTCCGGCACGCAAACGGGCGACCCGGACAATGCCAACAAGGATAAGGACAAAGTGACGGCAGATAAGACCGAAGGCACCTATACGGTGCCTGCCCTGCGTACGAAAGAGCGGTTTGCCCAGTACATCGTGGCAACGGGTGCGGTGACCGACCTGCAGGACTACTTTGGTCTGGAAAGCGTCAAAGTGTATCCCGAAGACGGCAGCGTCTATGTTTGCCTGCCCAATCAGGCCGGCGCGCTGACCGATGCTTACATTTACATCCGGCAGAAGGCTCTGACCCTGCACGTGAATCCCAAGGGTCTGCCTGCCATCGATGCCAATTCCCCCGAAGTCCTGTTCGTCATCTTCCCCAAATAACTGCATCATACCCTGCACCCGCGGCAAATGCCGTGGGTGCTTTTTTATGCTTCCGGTATCATTTGCCGGTTTTTGCCCATACTATCGGCAGGAGGTGATGCTATGTCCCATCGGGAAGACATATCCCGCAGTCTGGAGACCAACATCCAAGAGATTCGCCGCCGCTTCGGCGAAGACGGCACCTTGCTGGAGCATCGGTTCGCACCGGCCAGACAGCGAAACGGCGGGCTGGAATGCTGCCTGTTCTGCATTGACGGTATGGTGAACTCTGCCCTGATTAACGATAACATCATCCGCCCCGTGGTGCTGCTGGAAACCCCTTTGCCGCCCGATGCCGATCCGGCAGCCTTTCTGGAGCAGCGGGTCATGCAGACCAACGAAGTCCGTCGGGTGGACAAGTTCTCGCAACTGATGCCCAGACTGTTGTACGGCGATACCGTGGTCTTTTGCCGGGGCAGCACGCAGGCATTGGTCATCGGCAGCAAAGGCTTTGTCAAGCGCGGCGTTACCGAACCCCCCAACGAGCCTTATCTAAAGGGTCCGCGAGAGGGCTTCACCGAGCCGCTGCTGCATAATCTGGCGATGCTGCGCCGCAAATTGCGCACCGAAGACCTGCGCTATGAATATTTCACCTTGGGCGAAACCAGCGGCACCGCCTGCTGCCTGTGCTATCTGGAACAAATCGTAGACCGCCGTGCGCTGGCAGAATTGCGCCGCAGGCTCAGCAAGGTGCGCATTGACGGCGTGCTGGATTCCAACTATGTGGCAGAACTCATCAGCGACAGTAAACTGGCGCCGGTGCGTACCACCGGTACCACCGAGCGGCCCGATGTGGTCGCCGCCAAACTGCTGGAAGGTCGCATCGCCATTTTGGTGGACGGCTCGCCTGTGGTGGTCACCGTGCCGCATATCCTGCTGGAACTCTTTCAGGCAGGCGAAGACTATTATGTAAACTATGCCTTTGCCGCCATCAACCGTTTTTTACGCATAATGGGCTTTATCCTCAGCATCTCGGTGGCACCCGTGTATCTGGCGCTGGTGGGGTATCATCAGGAACTGCTGCCCCTGCCGCTGCTGCTCAGCATCTCGCAAGCCACCCAAGGCGTGCCCTTTCCTGCGATGGTAGAGGTCTTGCTGCTGCTCTTTCAGTTTGAAGTACTGCGGGAAGCCGGCAGCCGCACCACTTCCAGTTTGGGACAGACCCTGTCGGTGGTAGGCGGCTTGGTCATCGGTCAGTCGGCGGTGGAAGCCAAACTGGTGGCGGCGCCCACCCTCATCGTGGTGGCCTTCTCCGGCATCACCGGCCTCATTGCGCCCAAACTGAAAAGTGCCGTCTTTCTCAGCCGCCTGTTCCTTATCCTGCGGGCCAATTTCTACGGCATTTACGGCTATTTCATCGGGATGGTGGTGCTGCTGGCGTGGTTGGCGCGGCTGCAGTCCTTTGGCGTGCCGATGCTCTCCGGTCTGCCCCTCAGCCGAAACGGTTCCGGCGAGGACAGTTATCTGCGTCCACCCTTTGCAAAAATGAAAAAGTTCGGCCGCTTTTTGGCCGGATACGGGAGGAAATTATGAAAAAAGCCGGATGGATACTGCTTTGTCTGGCGCTGCTTTGCACCTGCGCAGGTTGTCGGGATCGGGAAGAAAATCACGACCTGACGGTGGTGGCCGGAATGGCGGTGGACGGC
>JAFYMZ010000188.1 GCA_017548175.1 Clostridia bacterium
CGAGGAAGGCATGTTCATTGCCGAAAGTCCCAAAGTTATTCGCCGCGCACTGGATGCCGGCTATCAGGCGCTGTCTTTCTTGGCAGAAGACCGTGCAGAGGATGCCGAAACCCGGGAAGTGCTGGCATTGGCCGGTGATGTGCCGGTGTATACCGCTTCCCTGGAGGTGCTGACGCAACTGACCGGATTTCAGTTGACTCGCGGTCTGTTGTGCGCGATGCGCCGGCCGCCCCATAAAACGGTGGCGGAGGTCTGCCAAAACGCACGCCGTGTGGCGGTGCTGGAAAATGTCATGAACCCCACCAATGTGGGCGCCATCTTCCGCTCGGCGGCGGCGCTGAATATGGATGCGGTGCTGCTGACCCCGGCCTGCAGCGATCCGCTGTACCGCCGTGCCATCCGCGTCAGTATGGGCACCGTGTTTCAGGTGCCTTGGACCTATCTGCCGGCCTCCGGAACGGGCTATGCCGCAGCCGACCTGTCGGTACTGAAAGAATTGGGCTTTCAGACGGCGGCGATGGCATTGAGTGATGACAGTATTTCCATTCGGGATCCCCGTTTGCAGCAGGCAGAAAAACTGGCCATTGTGCTGGGAACCGAGGGTGACGGCCTGGCAAACAGTACGGTGGATGGCTGCGACTATACCGTCAAGATCCCTATGACCCACGGGGTGGACTCCCTGAATGTGGCGGCGGCCAGCGCCGTGGCCTTCTGGCAATTGGGAAACGGTGAAGCATAAGAAAAAACAGCGTGTACCGCAAGGTGCACGCTGTTTTTTTGTTAAAGAGAAGCGGGCAGTTCTATCAAGACCGCCCGGCAAGGCGCGCCGTCGCAGCCGCCCAGATTCAAAGGGGCGGCACTCAGCAGATAAACGCCTTGGGGAACTTCCGTTAAGCGCACTCCCTCCAGCAGAACGGTATTGTTGCCCAGCAGGATCTTATGCACGGCCATAGGGGCGTCTTCCGGCCCGACACTTTGGGATTCTACGCCCAACAGAAGAACTCCGGCATCGGCAAATGCCCGTGCCGCGGCTTCGGTGACCAACGCATTGCCTTTCAGCAAAATGCGCTGCACGGCTTCCGAATGCACCTGCGCTGCCTGTGCCAGAATCGCAGCGGCGTCGGCTTCCGTCATAGCGCCGTCGTATGCCGCCACATAGCAAGGGCCAACGCAGGATTCCAGCGGCAGTTGCTCTACGGTTTTGCCGTCCTTAAAGAAATGATAGGGCGCGTCCAGATGCGTCCCGTTGTGAGCGCACATACGGAATGCGGTCAAATTATACAGGTCGCCCTGCTCCATCCGGCACAGAGCCTGCCGCTCCGGCGCGGGGTCACCGGGATAGACCGTGCAGGAAAAAACCTCCTGCGAAATATCATAAATTTTCATGGGGGAATGCTCCTTTGAGAAAATGTTCGCGTTTCATCCAGTCCAAAAAGCCTTGGATATAGGCCTCACAGGGCGTAATCACGCGAATGTCCACATCGGGATTTTGTGAGGCATAAGTCTGCAGCATTGGCATCAGATTGTCTTTGGATTGCATATAGTCCCGAATGATGAAATCATCAGAGCAGTTTTGCAGCAAAAGCAAAATGGCTGAGACGACACCGGTACGGTCTTTGCCTGCGTTGCAAAAATACAGCACATTGCTTTCTGCCTGACGGATGGTTTGAATGATCTGTCCCATCCGGCTGTCTGCCATCATACAATAGGATCTTGTCACATCTTTCTGTGTGGCAGGTACTGTGCTGCCGCCGGTGACAGGCAGGGAATGATATGTAAAGGCCGGGTGATGTTGCAGCGAGCAAGGCTTGCGCTGCTGTTCCGCAGGAGTGCGCAGGTCGATGACCGTCCGTACATTGTGCTCAATCAGCCACGCAGTTTCTTCTGCTGTGATTTGATATGGTACATCGCTGCGGATATAGCGGAAATCATTGGGTAGAATGCAGCGGGTGTTTTGGGTGCTGTCCAAAAGACTGGCCATAGACCACACTCCTTTCTTGTGAAACCGTTTTTTTAATCATAACACAAAAAAGCAGCAGGGTCAAAACCCTGCTGCTCAAGTTTTGCTTCACTTTTTAGAAAATCAAATGTGCGAAAATTGCGATAACCGGCAACGTTACTACGGTGCGCTGCAGGAAGATGATAAACAGATCCTTCAGCGAAACGGGGATCTTGCTGCCCATAATGATGCTGCCAATCTCGGACATATAGATCAGCTGGGTGACGCTGGTAGCGGCCACCACAAAGCGGGTCAGTTCACTCTCAATGGAGCTGCCGATGACACTGGGCAGGAACATATCGGCAAAGCCGACGATGACTGTTTGGCTGGCCAGTTCCGCCTCAGGGATCTGAAGCAGCTTGTACAGCAGAATAAAGGGCAGGCCCAGAATCTTGAACACGGGGGTAAACTCTGCGATGATCAGCGCAATGGTACCCATGGCCAGAATCACCGGCAGCGTACCAAACCACATTTCAAAGACATTTTCTGCACCTTCTACAAAGAATGCCTTGATGCCGGGTGCGCGTTCTGCCTTGTTCAGCGCCAGTCGCATGCCGTAGCGGGCGGCAGACATGCCATGAGGAATATCCTCACGATGGGGCGTTTCGGTGTAATACGCCTCGGGCACCTTGCAGAGCGGCGGAAGTTTGGGCACGATGATGGCGGCAAAAATACCGGCCAGAGAAACCACGCCGTAGAAGGGGAGGAACATATGCTCCAGACCGACTTCGCTGATGACCACCAGACTGAAGGTGATGCTGACAGCGGAGAAGGTGGTGGCAATGACAGTTGCCTCGCGCTTGGAGTAAAAGCCCTCTTCGTATTGCTTGCTGGTAAGCAGCACACCGATGGAGCCGTCACCCAGCCAGGATGCCACGCAGTCCAGCGCACTGCGGCCGGGCAAGTTAAAGACGGGACGCATCAGTTTGATCATCAGTGCGCCTAAAAAGTCCAGCAGGCCGTAATTCAGCAGCAGCGCCAGCAGCAGACCGGCCAGCAGGAATACGCATACCAGAATGGGCAGCAGATCGCCCATTACTACCATACCGGTCAGATCTCCAATGATGATATCGGGGCCGATGTTAAAGTAAATCATATTGACAAAGATAAAACCGATCATTCGAACAATCAACCAAAATCCTTTGACAGAAAACAGATTGTCCAGTTTTTCATTGCGCTTCAACAGGCTGATGCCTACGATTTTATGCAGAATCGTGAGAATCGCACTGAGCGAGATCAGCAGCCAAATCACCGTTGCTGCATAATCACCCATCAGATCCAACAGTCCATTTGCGGCAACCGCAATGGGAATTGTCAAATTTCCGTTCTGATTGATGGGGGTGACAAACAGGAACATACCAATCAGAGAGGGAATGAGAAAGCGAAGAAAACGTTTATTTTTCAAGTGGAATAACAGTCCTTTACAAAAAAATGGCTTCTTGCATAGATATGCAAAAAACCATTTAATCTTACATTATTATCAAAGAAAAAGCAAGGGGGAATTGAAAAAATATGTAAAAAATATCATTCCTGTTTGAAAGTCCAACCGCAATCGTTGTGATAGATCATCTGCCGGGTCATACCGCCGTCAATGCAGATGTTTTCCCCTGTGATAAAGCCCGCCAGATCCGAACAAAGATACAGCACCATGTTGGCGATGTCTGCCGGCACACCCACACGACCGGCGGGATGCTGGGTGGCATCCGGTCCGGTAAAGGTGTTGTGCCGGGTGTCGATCCAACCGGGGCTGATGCTGTTGACCCGTACCTTTCCGGAAAGGCTGATAGCCAGTGCATGGGTGAGGGAGGCGATGCCGCCCTTTGCCGCGGTGTAACTCTCTGTTTCAGGCTGGCTCATCCGGTCGCGGGAAGAAGCAATATTCACAATCGCGGCACTGGGGGTAAAGTAGGGGAGGAACAGTTTGGTCAGATAGAAGGGGGCGGTGACACCCACCTGTAATGCATACAGAAAATCCTCATAACTGCCCCCGGTAATGCCGTGGGAGGCGGGGGCGGCATTGTTCACCAAATAGTCTACGTGGCCGTACTGTGCGATGACCTTGTGGGCAAACTGCTCCAGATCCTCTTTTTTGGACAGGTCGCCGACAAAGTATTCGTTGTCCAGCAGATCGATGATGCATACCTTGGCACCGGCCTTTTGAAATGCCGCGCAAATCTCGGCGCCAATGCCCTTTGCACCGCCGGTGACAACAACTACCTTATCTGTAAAGTTAAACATCTTGCGTGCCTCCTTGTGGAATCTCAGGTGATTGTTCATGGAAATGACAGATCATGCATACCCGGGAACCGTCTTCCCGCAGCGGAGAAAACCCATGCCGCCGGTATAACCGCTGCGCCGCGGTGTTGTGCGACTCGACATGCAGGATCGCAGCAGGAATACCGAGGCGGATGCCGTAGGACCTGGCGGCATCCAGAAAGGAAGACCCAATCCCACAGTTGCGCCAAGATGCACGAACACAGCAGTCGTCATAGTATAAAAATGCCGGTTCTTCCCGATGCACCTCAATGGCAAGGAATCCAACGATGACGCCATCGGCCTCTGCCACACAAATCCAATCATCACCGCCGGAAAAATAATAATCGGGCGCAGCAGGTGCGCAAACCGGTACAGCATCGGGAGCATAGATACTCTCCAGCATTTCTGTAAATAAGTCGCGGATGGCCGGAATATCTGATACGGTGGCTTTTCGCAATGTGTACTGCAACCGTTTCACCTCCTGCACAAACTTATATATTGTTTTATTATATCATAAATCACAAAAAAAGACAGGGGCAAATTGCCCCTGTCCGGTCGTCTTGCAAAAGAGGGAAATCAGCCGTCCAGCTGCTCCATGAGAGCGTCGAACTCCTTGGAAACCATAGGGAACTCGTCATCGGGAATGTCGATCAGCTCAAAATCACTGTCATCCTTGCCAGCTGCATAACGATACAAATATACCTCGTCGCTGTTGAGATCTGCCAGCGCAATGTAATCAATACCCTTTACATCGAAAAGGCCCAAGATTTCGCATTCAATGACGGCACCGTCATCAAATTCCAGCGTGATTCTATCTTCCTCCAGATTGTTATCCGATTCCATCGAGATCTTGTTTTCATCCATAATATTACACCGACCTTTCAGTATGTTGTCATTATTATATCAGTGCCTGTGGAAAAATACAAGGGCATCTTGCGCGCCGCTTATTATGTTTCAATATCGAGGAACTTTTCCTTGTGTTTGATTCGTCGGTGCGGTATACTGAAGATGTAAAACCGATGGAGTGAGGGAGTTATCATGAACTTTTTGGAAGAACGTATTTTAAAAGATGGCGTTGTCAAGCCCGGCAATGTGTTAAAGGTGGATAGTTTCCTCAATCATCAGATGGATATTTTCTTGTTGGAGGAAATCGGTCGGGAGTTCCACCGTCGGTTCGCCCACAAAGAAATCAATAAAATCGTGACCATTGAATCGTCCGGCATCGGAATTGCCTGCTTTGTGGCCAAAGAGTTTGGTGTGCCGATGGTCTTTGCAAAGAAGTCCAAGTCGGTGAACATCAGCGATGATGTTTATTGCGCAGAGGTAGAATCCTTTACGCATAAGCGCACCAATCAGGTGGTGGTTTCCAAATCCTTTCTTGGCGCGGATGACCGCATCCTCATCATCGATGATTTTCTGGCCAACGGCTGTGCGCTGCAGGGTCTGATCGCCATCGCAGAGGCAGCCGGCGCCAAGGTAGAAGGTCTGGGTATTGTCATTGAGAAGGGATATCAGCGGGGTGGTGCCATCATTCGCGGCACCGGTCTGCAACTGGAGTCCTTGGCCATCGTAGATGGCATGGATGCGGAAACCGGTGCCATTACCTTCCGCGCACAGTAATTGCATACAAATCAAAAGCCCACACCGTTTGCGGTGTGGGCTTTGTTGTTGCTTGGGGTGTTGTACAGATTTTTATTTTACGATCAGGTCGATAAACTCGAAGGTTCTGCAGTCCACAAGACCTCTGTTGGTGAGGCGGGTTTCGGGCAGGCAAGCCAAGGGGATCAGAGCCATGGTCATAAAGGGAGAGGGGAGTGTGCTGCCCATCTCGACCCAAGTGTGTTCCATGTGCTCAATGGAAGCACTCATTTCCTCAATGGGTCGGTCGCTCATCAGACCGGCAATGGGCAGTGCAACCACGCTCAGCACCTTGCCGTCCAGTACGGCAACCAGACCGCCGCCACACTCGATCAGCGTATTTGCTGCCAGTGCCATATCTTCGTCGTTGCTGCCGACCACCAGCAGGTTGTGGGCATCGTGTGCCACCGTCTGAGCCAGCGCGCCGCGCTTGATGCCAAAGCCCTTGGTGAAGCCCTTGCCCACAGTACCGGTGCGGTGATGACGCTCAAATACGGCAACCTTCAGCACATCCTGTGCAGGATCTGCGACAATGCCGCCGTCGCGGACGGGCAGGGTCACGATGCGGTCAAAGGTGCCGACGCGGGCAGGGATGATCTCAATGGCATGCACATCAGCCTGTTCGCCATCGCAGGGAATGGCAAAATCGGCGGCGGTGAGCTTGTCCAGATGCACCGAATTAACGGCCTTTTCGGGATAAGCATAGGGGGCAAACTCTTTGGTCAGCTTGCCGTTCTGTGCCACCAGTTCACCGTCGATGAATACATGGGTGACATGGCACTTCTGCAGGTCATCGATCAGCACAAGGTCTGCGCACTTGGAAGGCGTAACGCTGCCCATATCATGGTCCAGCTGGAAGCACTGGGCCACATTGATGGTGACCATCTGAATGGCGGTGACGGGGTCAATGCCCTCTTCAATGGCACGGCGGACGATGTAGTCCAGATGACCGTGCTGGATCAGCGTGTGAGGATGGGTATCGTCGGAGATCAGGCAGGCGAAGCGGCTGTCCACCTTTTTCTCGGTAACGGCCTTTGCCACTTCGTGCAGGTCATGCCAGGCAGAGCCTTCGCGCAGCATGGCGTACATGCCCAACCGCATTTTTGCCAGTGCATCTTCCGCTCTGGTAGACTCATGGCAGCAACGCAGACCGCTGGCGATATAGGCGTTCAAACCGGAGCCGTTTTCGGGCAGGGAATAGTGACCGGTGGGGATCTTGCCGGCCTTGAGGGTCTCTGCCACGATGCCGTGGGTGTGGGGGTTGCCGCCCAGAATGCCGGGGAAGTTCATCATTTCGCCCAAACCGACACAGCAATCATAGTCCATGGTCATTGCCACATCTTCGGGATCGATCTTTGCGCCGGTGTCCTCAAAACCACCAACGGCGGGAACGCAGGAGGGGGTGGTGAGCATGGTCTTCAGCGGCGTACGCTTGGCATCTTCCATCATATAATTGACGCCGTCGAGACCCAACACGTTGCAGATCTCATGGGGATCGATGAACACGCCGCTGGTGCCGTGGGAAACGACAGCCTTGGCATATTCGCCGACGGACAGCATGGAAGATTCAATGTGGATATGGCCATCCATAAAGGCAGGTGCCAGATACTGGTTTTCTGCGTCGATCACTTTGGTGTGCTCGCCGATGCAATGGGAGGCATCACCTACCAGCGCGATACGGCCGTCTGCTACGGCCACGGAGATGTTCTCCATGATTTCGCAGGTGCAAACGTTGACCAGCCGTGCGTTTTTAATGACAAGATCGGCCTTTTCTGCGCCGGTTGCCACTTTTGCCAACTTCATGGTGCAGTCCCAAAGGGGCTTTTTGCAGAACTTATTGATCATAGTCGTTCTCCTGTAATATAAAATAAATTTGACTGTATTATAGCACAGTCCATTTAAAAATGACAGGGGTTTTCACCCCTGTCATTACATTAAAATTTTATGTGCGAATCAATATCGATAATCGGGAAAGGAAAAAATCACGATCCGCTCCCGTGCATCGAACCTGTCAAACAAATCTCCGCAGGAAATCTCGCTGTGAAACTCCAACACGTCCACCGTCATTAAATAAGAAAGATATTCTTCGGACGGGTAATAAAAGAACAGCAGGATCTCACGCGGATGCGCATAGTACGATTCGGTGAGCCTTGCTATGACCTTGTGCAGGATCTCTACCGAAAAGGGGTTGAAAAAATAGCATCGGTTGACATGGTCAGGGACAGGATAGCCTTCAGCATGGGTCAGCACAAAGTCTGCCGTTGTCTGTATGGCCGCTGTCCTTTGATTCTCCAGCGCCTGCCGATACACGCCCGGGTCATATTCAATGCCGATGGTTGCGGCACCCGTCCGGTGAGCCAGAAAAAAGTCCACGCGACCCTTTCCGCAGCCGTAATCCAAAACGGTATCGTCCGCACGAATCAAGCCGATGTCAGCCAAGCGTTCCAAAACACAGTAGGGGGTAGGCTCGTACCGGAAGCGGTACGGGTCGGCATTGGCTTCGTCCAGTCCGGATGTATGTATTTGTAAGCGCCGGTCCCAGCCTTGTTCGTACTCCATTTTGCGTTACCCCGATCTGTCAAAGTGATAAACGCGCCCACTCGTCTCGCGAGATGGCAAATACCTTTGTGATGCCGTTTGCGTCGTCCGGATATGCATCGATCTGCTTGCATCCGTAGGCAAGCGCCGTTCTGACCGACGGCGCGTTTGTGTGCTTCATATAAGAATATACCGCCTGAAATGGCGTGTTGCGGAAGGTCCAATCCCGAACTGCAATGGCGGCTTCGGTGGCATAGCCTTTTTGCTGCTGATCGGCCCGAATGTGATATCCGATCTCGGGCAGGATCTGTCCGTTGATGGACTGCATCGTCAAACCGCAGTCGCCGATCAACGCACCGGTATCCTTTCGGCATACCGCCCACAGGCCAAAACCCAAGGTTTGGTACCGTGCAATGTTCCGCCGGATCCAGCTGCGCACACGCGCTTCATCAAACACATACGGATAGTGCTGCATATTCACGGGATCGGCCCAGATGCGATACAGCGCATCAAAATCCTGCTCGGTCATTTCTCTTAAAAACAAGCGTTTCGTTTCAATCTGCATAGTCTATACTCCAGTCGTTTGTCATCCGGTAAAACATTCCGATACCGATGCCGGTAGCCAACTCATAGGCCGGGCCGTCAATGCGGAAACCGGCTTTTTCATAGCATCGGATCGCACGGGTGTTCCAAGTGCGAACTTCCAGACATAACGGCTTGCCGGGATATAATTGCTTTGCGATTCCGGCGGTGATCTCCATCATCTGTTGTCCATACCCCTTGCCGCACAGTTCCGGTTTTACTCCGATGCCAATGGCCACCGCAGCGCCCGTTTCCGTCAACTTGATATAACCCACAAGGGTATCTCCGTCCCAAAAGCCGTAATAGTCTTGCGCGGCTGCTTCATTCATAAAGCCGCGTTGCCGTGCCTTCATTTCTTCATAAGAGGGGAGGTTGTATATCGCATAATCCCCGTCATAGTTCCACGCGCAGATTTGTCGCTTTGCCGCATCGGATAAGTGCGCATATGTCAGCATCCGCATGTTACTTCACCCCCATCGATGTGTTTGTTTGGGTACTGCAGACACATCATCGGTCTGCCTCATCCGTCGCAGAAATTTCGCGTTTCGCTGCTTCCAGAATCTTCTCCGGATCGGCGCCCCAAATGTCCAACCCCTCTGCTTTTACCAGAATAACATCGCTGATGCCGTAAAGATTCCGCGCCAGTGCCGCCACATAATCAAATCCCATATTTTGCACGATCGGGCCGCCTGCGGTGGTGACGTAAATCAGCTTCGAGGCCCTGCACAAGCCTTGCGGAATGCCGTCTGCACCGTACTGAAACGTGATGCCCGAAACGGTGATCTCTTCCAGATACGCGCGCACTTTTGCAGGGAAGGCAAAGTCCCAATAAGGCGCGGCAATGACCACCGTGTTTGCTGCCGCAAATTGTCTGGCGAAATCAAACATCGGATGTTCATACTGCTTTTTGGCCAGCAGTGCATCCCGCAGCTGCAATTTTTCGGCGTCCAAGCCCTCCGGTCCGTCGGGATACAGCCGCACTTCTTCCACCGTATCCGCAAATCTCTCCAGCACCGTGTGTGCCAGTTCCAGCGTACGGGAGTGCTCGCGAACACATCCATTTATAAATAAAATCATAAACGCGTCACCTCATTGTTTGCTCTGCTTATGCATCCGGTTTTGATAAGCATACCACAAAACTATAAAAAAAGACAGGGGCATTTCTGCCCCTGCCAATTCATTTATCCCGCCGCATCCAACATATTCTCAATGAATATACCATACCCTCTCGTCGGATCATTCACCAGCACATGGGTCACCGCGCCCACCAGTTTCCCATCCTGAATAATCGGACTGCCGCTCACGAGTGATTGTTATTAGGGACAACACTTTTTACGAGTGGATCACCTCTTGTTATGATTTAGTATTTACTTAATTAAATTCCAGTAGTATAATTAAGCAAACACTAAATCAAAAGGAGACCTGTCATGGAACTGGATCGCATGCTGAAAGCATTGGGTGAACCGACGCGATTGAAAATATATCAGGCG
>JAFYMZ010000189.1 GCA_017548175.1 Clostridia bacterium
CCGGGCGGCATTTTGCTGGACGGCGCACCGGTGACCGTCCGCGCCCAAGTGCAGCCCGGGCAGGTGCTGGCAGTGCTGAAGCAGCCCGATTCCGGCAAGGAAAGCCGGGTGGAAGCGCAGACGGGCGCGCTGGACATTATCTTTGAGGACCAGGACCTGCTGGTGCTGAACAAACCGGCCGGAATGCCGGTGCATCCCTCTCCCGGACACGACGGCAGCACGCTGGCCAATTATGTGATGGGCTATTACCAAAGCCGGGGGCTGGACCTGCTGTTCCACCCCATCAACCGGCTGGATCGGGGCACCAGCGGCCTGATTTGCATCGCCAAGACCCAGATCGCCGCCCAGCGGCTGGGGGTCGCCCTGCAAAAGCGCGAGATCAAGCGCACCTATCGGGCGGTGGTGGCCGGCGGCCCGGGTATGCCGGCGGCCGGCACGGTCAACCTGCCCATCGGCCGCAAGCCGGGCAAGGGCATCGCACGGGAGGTGCGCGCCGACGGCGAGCCGGCGGTGACGCATTTCCGTGTATTGGAGCGCCGCGCCCACGCCATCCTGCTGGAACTGCGGCTGGAGACCGGCCGCACCCATCAGATCCGGGTGCACACCAGTTATCTGGGGCATCCGGTGCTGGGCGATTTTATGTACGGCGAAGAATACGACTGGCTGGACGGACAGGCGCTGCACGCCTGCCGGTTGGCCTTCACCCACCCCATCACCGGCGCGGAACTGTGCTTCGAGGCACCGGCGCCCTGGTATTTTGCGGCACTGTTGGAGGGAAACATCCCGATGCAACCGCCGGTTGCCGAAAAGTGAGCCGCCGGTTGGTGGTCATCCGCCCCAAAATCCGCTAAGATGAGGGTAGAAACTCCCCGCCGCGCCTATGGCGCCGGGAAGGCAAAGGAGTGTGACCGATGGAATCTTTGGCACAACGCCTGCAGCAATTGCGCAGGCAAAAAGGGTTGTCGCAGGAAAATCTGGCAGAGCAGCTGGGCGTTTCCCGACAGGCCGTAGGCAAATGGGAAAGCGGCGCGGCAGTTCCCGAACTGGAAAAACTGCTGGAACTGTGCCGCCTGTTGGATACCGACTTGAATACCCTGCTGGGGCTGGAATCCCGCGCTGAGCAGACCGATGCCGACCCGGCACAAGCGCAGCCCCAGGGCTTTACCGAAGAACAGATGGCGCTGCTGCGGCAGCTCATTCGGGAAGGACGGCAGACCGCACCGCCGCCTCCGCCCGTGCAAAAGCGGCGCAAATGGCCGTGGCTGCTGGTGGCTGCCGCCGTGGTCATCGGCGGCATTTCTCTCAGCGAATGGTACGGACAGCTGCAGCAGCGGCTGTGGAATCTGCAGGCGCAGGCCGGCAACACCCAGCAGCAGATCGGCATCCTGCAAAACGCCATTGGCAACATTGAAAACAACATCAAGGAAACGCTGGAACAACAGGCCAGCATCCTGACCTTCTCCGGTGCGGAGATCACAGACGTATCGCTATCCCCTTCGGCGTTCCGCTTTTCGCTTTGGGCGCTGCCCAAAAACCGCACGGAACAGACCCGGGTGCGTTTTTCGCTGGAGACCGACGGCGGCACCGAACTGCTGGACGCCGCTTGGACGGGTGATCGCTATGCGGTAGAAGCCACCCTGCCTTGGTACCGGATCAAGACCGTCACCGTGGTGGTGGAGGAAAACGGCATCCTCAGCAGCGAAGTGCTGAAGAACGCCTACCTGAGCCCTGCCGAGGAAGTGCTGCTGAATATCAACGGATGGTCCAGCATGCACGTCTGGAGCAATGACCAAACCCTTTCCATCCAATGCGGCGCATACATCCGACAGCCGAACCGCGGCGTGTCCCAACCCACCTCGGTGGCTATGTGGCTGGAGCGCGACGGTACGCAGATTGCCGGCATTCCGCTGAAGTTGCTGGACGGCGGTGCAGACGGATTTTGGGATTACGACACCGAAGGACTGCTGGATTTTGACCTGCCCAAGCAGGATCAGACGCTGACCCTGCAGGTGCGAGTCACCGACAGCCTCGGCTGCACCTATACCGCCACGGTCTGCGCGTATGTACTGCAGTGGAAAGGCACGTCTTTTGAGCATACTGCCGAGATCTATCACGACAATGCTACCGTTACCGTGACGCTGCCCGACGGCAGTGCCGTGGTCATGGACGGCCTGTGGAAATATTGAGAACACAACAGAAAACACCCTTGCCAAGCGGCAAGGGTGTTGTTTTTTTATTGTGCGACGGGGGTCTTTTTGCGCTTGGTCAGCAGGAAATACACGCCGTAGTACAGGGTGATGTATACAACGAACAGTGCCACCACGCCCAAGGGATAGAGCACCGGATTCCCACCCACCAGATTGTACAGGATATCGTAAGGGGTACCGTCACCGCGAACCAAAAACATATAATTATAATCCAAAATGCCGTTTGCCACGTATGCCGCGGTGCAGAAGCCCAGCAAAATGCCCACGGTCAGGGGGATATTCCGTTTCTTCATACTGCGCAGACCGGATAGCAGGACATACAGCGAGCCGAATCCGGCGATGCTGTGGGTGATGCCGGAGGCCACGTTGTCAATGGAAATGACCGGATAACAGGCATAGTTGTTGCCGGCGAAATAAGTACCCATCACCGCGCCCAGCAGGCCGAAGATGACCACGAAATCCAGCGCGGCTTCCCGGATGCGGCCGTGGGAAAAGGCGGCCAGCGGCAGCGCGATGAGCTGCACGCTGCACAGGAACAGGGGCAATTCACTGGTCCAGTGCATGGGATTTTCTCCGGCGATGGAAAGCATCACGATCTTGAAGACTTCCACGCCGTCAATGAGGATGGCGGCGCCCTTCAGCACGCGGTTTTTGCCGGCGGCATCCAGCCCCTTGGTGCGGCGGCTGAACCAGACGGCACACAGGACCATCACCGCCATCAGCGAGGATACGAACAACAGATGCTGCCAGGATAGATAGCCCTCGGCCGGGCGTTGGTATCCGCCAAAACCAAAAAACTCTTTGAGACTCATATTACCCGCCTGCATTTACAGGCGTTCGCCTTCTTTCTCATTTGTGTTGTTGGATCGTTTGCTGCACATATCAATCCAATTATATATTATAGTACCGCAAATACGGAAAGACAACTAAGTTTCGGTAAAGAAAAGACAGTGCGCGCCCACGGCACGCACTGTCGTTGCGGTTTATTACAGGGTCTTGCCCATATACACGGTGCTTTCCACCGGGCTGTCGTTATAGCAGGGGATAATTTCGAACCCGTGGCGCTGGTACAGGCGGATGGCGCTGTCCAGCTGGGGCAGGGTGTCCAGCAGCATTTCTTTGTAGCCGCGATCACGGGCATCCTGCAGAATCCGCTGCACCAGCAGATCGCCCAGCTTGTTTCTGCGGTATTCGGGGCGCACGTACAGGCGCTTCATCTCGCAGCGTTGCTCGTCCAGCTTGCGCAGGCCGATGCAGCCGGCAGGCTTGCCGTCCACCAGCGCCAGATGCAGCGTGCCGTCGGGCGGGCCGTACTTATAGGGCAGGTCCTCGATCTCGTGCTGGTAGTTCTGCTGCTCCAGATACCCGGCGAAGGAAGGCTCTACCTCCACCAGCATTTTGGTGTATTCGGTAAACAGGTCCACGATCTGGGCGGGGTGCTCCAGACCGGATACGATGGTCACGTTCATAGCTGCCTCCTTAATCGTCGGTGCGCACGCCCTGTTTGATGCTGCCGATATCGTAAGGCGTGGTCTGGTAGACGCAGTAGTTCAGCCAGTTGCCGTACAGCAGATGGGCGCAGGAGCGCCAGCTGACCAGCGGCGTCTTACCGGGATCGTCGTCGGGATAATAATTCTTGGGCACCTGAATATCGATGCCGGCTGCCACGTCGCGGTCGTACTCCTTCTTCAGGGTGTCGCGGTCGTATTCGGCGTGACCGAAGAGGAACACCTGCTTGCAGCCCTCGGTCTTGACGGCGTACACACCGGCATCGGCCGACGCAGACAGCACCTTCAGGCCGGGTACGGCCTCGATGTCCTCTCGCAGCACGGTGGTGTTGCGGGAATGGGGCACCAAAAAGGTATCGTCAAAGCCGCGGAAGAGGATGAAGTTGGGGTCCTCTACCGTATGCTCAAACACGCCGAAGAGTTTTTTCTCCAGCAGATGCTTGGGGATGCCGTAATGATAGTACAGGCCGGCCTGGGCGCCCCAGCAGATGTGCAGGGTGGAATGGACGTGGGTCTTGCTCCACTCCATGATCTCGCACAGTTCGGGCCAGTAGTCCACCTGCTCAAAGGGCATCTGCTATACCGGCGCGCCGGTGATGATCAGACCGTCGAAACTGCGATCACGCACATCGGCAAAGGTCTTGTAGAAGGACAGCATATGCTCTTGCGAGGTGTTCTTGGACACGTGGCCGGAGGGAGCGATGAGCTCCAGCTCGATCTGCAGGGGGGTGTTGCCCAGCACGCGGGCCAGCTGGGTCTCGGTGTCCACCTTGGTGGGCATCAGGTTGAGCAACAGGATCTGCAGGGGACGGATATCCTGGGTGATGGCGCGGGTCTCGGTCATCACGAAGATATTTTCCCGGGTCAGTGTTTCCGTTGCGGGCAATTGGTTGGGGATTTTAATGGGCATATCACTTCACCTGCTCCAAAGCTTGTTCGATGTCGGCGATCAGATCCAGCTTGCTTTCCAAGCCGCAGGACATACGCACCAGACCAGCAGGCACGCCGGCGGCCTGCAGCTGCTCTTCCGTCATCTGCCGGTGGGTGGTGCTGGCAGGGTTCAGGCAGCAGGTACGGGCATCGGCCACGTGGGTCTCGATGGCGGCCAGCTTCAGGGCGTCCATAAAGACACCGGCAGCCTCTCTGCCGCCCTTCAGTTCAAAGGACACCACACCGCAAGAGCCACCCGGCAGGTACTTCTGTGCCAGATCGTAATACTTGTCACCGGGCAGGCCGCAGTAGTGGACGCAAGCCACCTTGGGGTGCTTTGCCAGATACTCGGCCACGGCCTGACCGTTTTCACAATGGCGGGGCATCCGAACGTGCAGGCTCTCCAGACCCAGATTCAGATAAAAGGCACTCTGGGGAGAGGGTGTGGAGCCGAAATCGCGCATCAGCTGGGCGGTGCACTTGGTGATGAAGGCGCCGGCCTTGCCAAAGCGCTGGGCATAGGTAATGCCGTGATAACTGTCATCGGGGGTGCACAGGCCGGGGAATTTATCGGCGTTGGCCATCCAGTAAAAGTTGCCGGAGTCTACGATGGCACCGCCTACGGCAGCGCCGTGGCCGTCCATATACTTGGTGGTGGAGTGGGTGACGATGTCGGCA
>JAFYMZ010000190.1 GCA_017548175.1 Clostridia bacterium
CGGCTTCCTCGTTAACGGCCACATTGACCATGTCGATGACCTGCTTGGTCTTACCGGAGCCGCGCTTGCCCATAATAACTTTAACCATAATATGTATCCTCCTGTTATTATACTGCTATTTGGTTGAGTCTATCATACCATAACTTTTTCATTCCGACAACATCTTTTTGCCGAATTTTTCATTTTTTTCTCATTCCCAGCCAAGAAAGCAGCCGCAGGAATATCCGGCCTACCGTTTGCCGGGGGCAATCTTCTGCTGCTACCACCGGAATCTGCCGCAGCACGGTGTCGCCGTCCATCACGGACAGTGTGCCCACCTGTTCTCCCCGTTCGATCGGTGCCTGCAGATTGGCCGCCAGATCCAAATGGGTGACCAATGTGCCGGCGTTGGATTTTTCCGCAAGGAGACCTGCCGTCTCTCCCAGCATCAGCGGCACGGTCTTTTTCGTACCCATACGCACATCCAGTTGGGGCAGCGGATCACTGGGAACGATGGGGATCTCACAGTAGTTGGCAAAGCCGTAGTCCAGCAGGGTGCGGATATCAGCAGTGCGTTTGGTGGAGTTTTCGGCGCCCAGCACCACCGCCACCAATGTCATCCCATCCCGCCGGGCTACGGCCGACAGGCAAAAGCCTGCCTGAGAGGTGGAACCGGTCTTCAGCCCGATCATGCCGTCGTAATGCCGAACCATCTTGTTGGTATTGGTCAGGGTAAAAGCACCGTCCCGGATGGTATCCTGCCAAAGAGTGGTATAGTCTTCGATCCAACTGTGGCGCATCAGTTCCCGCGACATCAGGGCGATGTCATAGGCCGTGGTCAGATGCCCCTGGGCGTCAAGGCCGCAGCAATTGACAAATTTGGTGTTCTCCATCCCCAGCTGCTTGGCCCGGTCATTCATCCGGGTCACAAAAGCCTCTTCGCTGCCTGCCACGGCTTCGGCAAGCGCAACGGCACAGTCGTTGGCGGAAGCCAGCACCACGCATTTCAGCAATTGCTCCACCGTCAGCTGCTCTCCTTCCTCCAGCCATACCTGACTGCCGCCCATCGAGCAGGCATGTGCCGAGGCAGTGACCACATCGGCCATTGCCAATGCACCGGCATCGATGGCTTCGGCAGCCAGCAGCAGTGTCATTACTTTGGTGACACTGGCCGGCGGCATGGGCCGATGGGCATCTTTTTCGTACAGCACCGTTCCGTCGGTATGCATCAGCACGGCGGACGGCGCAGACAACGTCAGCGCATCGGCAGGCGCGGCCTCCAGTGCCAGACAAGGCACGGACAGTAAGACGATCAAGCACAGAACAAGGCAAATCAGGCGTTTCATTGGGTATCCCTCCTCCCTGCCAAGATATGCCGGAGAACCGGGGGATATACCGCGGCATATCTTGCAATCTGAAGAGTTTTCCTGTAAAATAGAATGATAAACTTTCACGAAGGATGATCGCGAATGAAAGCTGCTTTTTACACGCTGGGATGCAAGTGCAACCAGTTTGAAACACAGGCGATGGAACGGATGTTTCTGGAACACGGCCACGAGATCGTGCCCTTTTCCGGTGTCGCCGATGTGTATGTGATCAACACTTGCACGGTAACGGCACTGTCGGATAAAAAATCCCGTAACGCCGCACGCCGCTGCAAAAAACATAACCCCGATGCCATCGTTATCGTCTGCGGCTGCTATGCACAGGTAAAGCCCGAGGAGGCCAAGGAAGCCTGCGGCGCAGACTTTGTGCTGGGCACCTCGGAAAAGAGCAAAGTCCTGCAGGTGGCAGAAGAGCACGTATGCCCGCCGGTGCCTGATTTGTGGCACGGCGAGCGTCCCGGCTTTGACCTGATGCCTGCCGGCGGTCTGCAGGGCCGTACCCGTGCGCTGCTGAAGGTACAGGACGGCTGCCAGAACTTCTGCACCTATTGCAAGATCCCCTTTGCCCGCGGTCCTTCCCGTTCTATGCCGCTGGATCTGGCCGTACAGGAAGGCCGACGGCTGATGGAGGAGGGCTATGAGGAACTGGTGATCACCGGCATCGAAATCAGTTCTTACGGCGCAGACCTGCCCGAAAAGGCAGATTTGGGTCTGCTGCTGGCCAATCTGTGTGAGATGGCACCCTATATTCGGGTGCGTCTGGGTTCTTTGGAGCCGCGCACGGTCACCGAGGGCTTTGCCGCACTGTGCAAGATGCTGCCCAATCTGTGTCCGCATTTCCATCTGTCCCTGCAGAGCGGTTGTGACAAGACGCTGAAGGCCATGGGCCGCCGATATGACACCAAGCGCTTTGCGCAGTCGGTGGAATATCTGCGTTGGTATCTGCCCAACTGTTCCATCACCACCGACCTGATCGTGGGTTTCCCCGGTGAGACCGAAGAGGATTTTGAGGCCAGTCTGGCCTTTGTGGAAGAATGCAAACTGAGTCAGGTGCACATCTTCCCCTATTCCCGCCGCATCGGCACCCGGGCATATTCCATGCCCGATCAGGTGCCCAATGCTGAAAAGGAACGCCGCGCCGCCAAGGCTGCCGAAGTATGCGACCGACTGCATCGGGAGTATCTGGAGAGTCTGGTGGGTCTGGAGCGTCCCGTTCTGTACGAGCAGCAGGACGAAGACGGTCTGTGGAGCGGCTATTGCCCGGAATATGCCTTGGTTCGGACCCCGGGCGAACACCTGCACAATCAGGTGCGGATGACCCGCATCATCGGTGTGGAAAACGGCGCGTTGAAGGGAGAACTGATCGATGGATAAAACATTGCAGCAGGCATTGGACGAGATTTTCGCCCTGCCCATTCGCAAGCTGACCGTCAGCAATCCCGACGGCGGCGCACAGTATAAGAAAATCGTGCTGACTCCCATGCTGGTGCGTGGACAGCAGGTATATCAGTTAGAGCAGTTTACTGCAACACAGGCCTTTCACGACAATCTGGCAGAACAAGATGCCAGACAGCGCGTGGAAGAACTGATGCACCAGTACAAGCAGCTGGATTGCACCGCACAAGGCGCTATTTTCTGCCTGAAACGGTCGAAAAAGGGTAAGATCTTCTTCTCCCGACAGGCTGCGGCGCAGGTGCCCATCACCTTGGGCGGACACAACCGCCAGAAGCAGTATCTGCTGCCCGAAGGCACGCCGGTGCCGCCGCTGGTGGATCTTGGCGTTATGATGCCCGACGGTCGGGTGGTCAAGGCCAAGTATGACAAGTTCAAGCAGATCAACCGGTTTGTGGAACTGGTGGACGATGCATTGGGCAAAGACAGCGCCGAAGAACTGCGCATCGTGGACTTTGGCTGCGGCAAGAGTTACCTGACCTTTATCCTCTATTACTATCTCACCGAGGTGCTGCATCGCAAGGTGCGCATCACCGGTATGGACTTAAAGCGCGATGTCATCGAGCATTGCAACAAGGTGGCAGAGAAGTACGGCTATGACGGTCTGCACTTCCTGTGCGGTGACATTAAGGACTATCAGCCGGATGGCGGCATTGATATGGTCATCACCCTGCACGCCTGCGATGTGGCCACCGATCTGGCGCTGTTCCATGCCATCCGCTGGGGCGCACGGTACATCTTTTCCTGCCCCTGCTGCCAGCACGAGATCAATCTGCAGCTAAAGGCAAATGCCTTTACACCCATTAGTGATTACGGC
Source organism: Clostridia bacterium (assembly GCA_017548175.1). The sequence continues at coordinate 3,634 of JAFYMZ010000190.1, forward strand.
ATTCTGAAGGAACGCTTTGCTGCGTTGGCCACCGATGCCATCCGTGGAAAGCTGCTGGAGAGTCAGGGCTATCAGGTGCAGATCCTGGAGTTCATCGATATGGCTCACTCCCCCAAAAATCTGCTGATCCGGGCAAAAAAGAAGCCCGTCAGCAAGGAAGCCCGTGCCAAAGCACTGGCTGAAGCCGAGGGTATGCTGGCGCAGTTGGGCGTGACACAGACGCTGCACGAACTGCTGAAATAATGGAAAACACTCCGCACAGGAGGAACCGATATGAGCAAAGAAATTGACGAACTGATGAAACAGGTGTTGGGCAACGGCAAGGCTGCCCGACGGGGACTGAACAATCTGGCCGGCAGTGCTTCGCGCACCAAGGCGGAAGAAGAAGCCTCTGCCATGGAGACCAGTATGGGACAACTGCTGCGGCAGCAGCAGGCCCAACTGCGCGAATTGGAGCAGCAGCAGACCCAGCGGGAGAGTGCCACGCAAAAGGCCCAACGGGAGCTGGATGCGATGGATGCCATGAGCGACCGGATGAATCGGCAGCTGCAGGAGCAGTTGGACGAGATGAAGCGTATGAGCCGGGAGCTGGATCTGGATCTGCCGCAGACATCCGCTGCGCAGAGCGCAAGCGCTTATACTTTACAGCAGCCGGAATCCCAAGCAAAGCACGCGGATCCCGCACCGGCTGACCGTATGACGGTGGCCAAAGCCTTGGGCGAGGCCGCCAAGCAGGCAGTGGAAGATCTGCCCGGACAGGAAGCCTTCCTCAAGCAGCTGGGCATCGCCTTCAAGCGCCCCTATGTCACCGGCTGGGATGCACCTGCCGGCGCGCGCAGCACCATTTTGGTGCGCGGCAGCCGCGGCAGCGGACGGCATCTGGCTCTGCGCAAGATGAGTGACGCACTGCAGGCTTGCGGTGTCCCCGGCGCGCTGGTGGAGATGGACCTGTCCCTCTACCCTTCCAACAGTCAGGAACGGTTGTTCCTGCAGGATCTGTACAGTGCGCTGGAGAGCGGCGGCGTGGTGGTGTTTGACAATTACGACAAGTGCCATCCTGCCTA
>JAFYMZ010000191.1 GCA_017548175.1 Clostridia bacterium
CTCCCCGTCGGGGTGAAAATGTCGGCGCGCGGCTGGAGCTGACCTTTGAAGAAGCCGCCTTCGGCTGCGAAAAGAGCGTCAGCGTAGGCCGTGTGGAAAGCTGCAAGACCTGCGGCGGCACCGGTGCAAAGAAGGGCACCAGTCCCGAGACCTGTAAGACCTGCGGCGGCGCCGGTCAGGTGCGTACATCCCAGCGCACGCCCTTTGGCGTGTTCCAGTCCACGGCGGCCTGCTCGGCCTGTCACGGCACCGGTAAGATCGTCAAGGATCCCTGCCCCGACTGTCGCGGCGGCGGTCAGGTGCGCAAGCAGCGCACCATTCAGGTAAAGATCCCTGCCGGTATCGACGACGGCCAGACCATCTCCCTGCGCGGCGAGGGTCACGGCGGCAAGAACGGCGGCCCTGCCGGTGATCTGTATGTCACCGTCAGCATCAAGCCTCACAAACTGTACCAGCGCGAAGGTCAGGATGTGCTGCTGGAGATGCCGGTGTCCTTTGTGCAGGCAACGCTGGGTGCAACCCTTACCGTACCTACCCTCCATGGCAAGGTGCAGTATGACCTGCCCGAAGGCACCCAGACGGGTACCGTATTCCGCCTGCGCGGCAGCGGTATTCCCAACCTGAACGGCAAGGGCCGCGGCGACCAGTATGTGAAGGTCACCGTAGAGATCCCCAGAAACCTGTCCAAAGAGCAGAAGGAACTGCTGCGCCGGTTCGATGACAGCATCGATGACGGTAACTTTGAAAACAAAAAGGGCTTCTTCCAGAAGCTGAAGGATCTGTTTGATTGATCCATGCCCCGGAGCGGATAGCGCGCTTCGGGGTTTTGTTTTGCGCAATATCACCCACTTGCCTCTCTCAACGGTAGCTTGCATCGCGCCTTTTCTGATGCGCAAGCAAAAATCACTTGCAATGGGGACAAAATATCGGTATGATAAAATGAGACTATATGCAAATTGAGGGATGTTTATGATCAAGGCCGAAAAACTGACCTTTGGATATGACAGCACGTATCTGTTTGAAAAGATCTCCTTTACCTTGGAGGAAAACTGCCATTGCGCCCTGATCGGCAGCAACGGCACGGGAAAAACCACCTTGCTGAACCTGATCCGCGATCCGGAGAACCATATGTTCGAGGGCAAGCTGAAGCTGGAAAACGCCGGCAGAATCGGCTATGTAAGCCAGTTTGCCATCCGTGAGGGCGACCAGTCGGTGACCGTGTACGACTACCTGTGCCGGGATTTTCTGGAGTTGGAGCAGGCCATCACCGATGTGTGTACCCGGATGGAGTCTGCCGAGGATCTGGACGCGCTGATGGAGCATTATCAGGCGCTGCTGGATGAAAGCGATGCCATGGATGCCAATAATTACGAGCTGAACATCCGCCTGCAGCTGAAGGTAGCGGGGCTGGAGGATAAGGCCGATCTGGAACTGGAAAAACTCAGCGGCGGCGAACTGAAACTGGTGCAGGTCATCCGGCAAATGCTGCGCAGACCCGGCCTGCTGATCATGGACGAGCCCGATGTATTTCTGGACTTTGAAAACCTCAACGACCTGCGTGACCTGATCAATGCCTATAAGGGCACGCTGCTGGTGGTCACCCACAGCCGCTATCTGCTGGCCCATTGCTTTGACCGGATCTGGCATCTGGAAAACGGCGACCTGCAGGAATTTGAAGGCGGCTTTAACGCATACAACTATTCCCGTCTGCAGAAGAAGATCGATCTGCAGGTGGCAGCATTGGCGGATCAGAAGGAGATCGAGCGTGTCTCCAAACTGGTGGAAGACCTGCGCGAACTGGCCACGGAAGTGGCAGAGGCCCATCACGGCCGCACGCTGAAGGGCAAGGTCAGTTACCTGAATCGCTTGCTGAGCCGACAGATCAAGGCGCCTTTCGTAGAAATCCGCCAGCCGGAGATCCGTCTACCGGAGGTGGAAGTGCCGGAAGAGCCGGAGGTGCTGCTGCAGGTGGAAAATTACGACCTGTCCTTCGAGGAGACCCTGCTGCGACAGGTATCCTTTGCGGTGCATTCCGGTGAAAAAGTCGCCTTGGTGGGCGCCAACGGCACCGGAAAGTCCTCTATGCTGCGGGAGATCCGCAAGAACGCGAATCCCGCCATCCGGTTTTCCGAATCGGCCGTGCCGGCCTTTTTCTCGCAGCTCCACGCGGAGATCCTGAACGAGAAAAACACCATTTACGAAGAGTTTTTTGACATCGGGTTTGAAAGCTATACCCAGATCGAAGAATATCTGCGGCAGTATTGCTTTGATCCCGAGGGCCTGTACCGCAGAGTGGGCGTGCTGTCCGGCGGCGAGAAAAACCTGCTGCAGCTGGCCAAACTGGCAGCCGGTCAGGCCAATCTGCTGCTGCTGGACGAGCCTTCCAGCCATCTGGACACCTTTGCCCAGATCGCACTGGAAGATGCCATTGCAGCCTATCCCGGTGCGGTGCTGATGGTGTCGCACGACTTCTACACCATCGTCAACTGCGCGGATACCATTCTCTTTGTAGAGGATGGCACCATCCGACCTGTTCGCGCACGCACCTTCCGCAAGATGATATACAAAAAGCATTTCAGCAAGGATTATCTGGAACTGGAACTGCAGAAGAAGGATCTGGAGACCCGCGTTGCCCGCCTGCTGGAAGCCGGCGACTGCGTGGAAGCGCAGAAACTGTGCGACAAACTGGCGCTGGTCATCGAGCAGATGCAGCGCGCATAACGATAATTTTGAAACAGGGAGTTTCCTGCAATACGGCAGGGAACTCCCGTTTTTTATGCCGCGGCGGACGCGTGCAAAGGATTTGCGCCTTTTTTTCAATTTTCCCTTGTAACGACTGTTGATATTTGGTATAATCGTACCAATAAAAATATAAACTGGAGAGCACCATGAAACTGAAAAAATGGCTTCTTGCGGCGGTTGATTCCGCGGCAGCACAGGAGCTGTCCCGCGAGCTTGGTCTGGGACGGCTGGTTTCCTGTGTCTTGGCGGCGCGGGGCATGGAACGCGTGGAACAGGCGAAAGCATTTCTCGACCTGTCTTCCCACGGCATCCATGACCCTTTTTTGCTTCCCGATATGGCTGCGGCCGTAGCCGGAGTTGAGGCTGCCATTGCTGCCGGCGAGCAGATCGCCGTGTACGGAGATTATGACGTGGACGGCGTCACCGCCACCTGCGTTCTGATCCAATATCTGCGCCAGCGCGGCGCAAACTGCACCTATTACATCCCCGACCGTCTGGGCGAGGGCTACGGCCTGAACAGTGCCGCCATCCAAAGTCTGTACGATCAGGGTTGCCGTCTGCTGATCACGGTGGATAGCGGCATCACCGCCAATGAAGAGGCGGAATATGCCAAGCAGATCGGTATGAAACTGATCATCACCGACCATCATGAGTGCAAGGACGCACTGCCCGATGCACTGGCCGTGGTAAATCCCCGCCGTGAAGACAGCGCCTATCCCTTCCGGGAGCTGGCCGGTGTTGGCGTGGCCTTTAAGCTGGTGTGCGCCTTGGAACGGGAAAAAAGCATTGAAGAGCTGCTGGACCTGTACGCCGATGTGGTGGCCGTTGGTACGGTTGCCGACGTGATGCCGCTGGTGGGCGAAAACCGCATCATCGTTTCCCGCGGTCTGGAGAACCTGTCCAACACCCGCAATCTGGGTCTGCGCGCCCTGATGCAAAAACTGGGTCTGGAGGGCAAGAAGGTCACCAGCAATTCCGTCAGCTTTGTGATGGCACCCCGCATCAATGCCGCAGGCAGACTGGGCGGTGCCAGCAGCGCGGCACGGATGTTCCTGACCCGTGACCCCGGTGAGGCTACCCGTCTGGCGGATTATCTGTGTGACCTGAACCGCAGCCGACAGGAAGAAGAAAACGCGATTTATCAGCAAATTTTGGAATATCTCAATCAGAATCCCCATCTCACCACCGGTAAGACTATGGTGCTGTGGGGCGATGATTGGCACAACGGTGTCATCGGCATCGTGTCCTCCCGCCTCAGCGACCGGTACGGCGTGCCTTGCGTGCTGATTTCCATGACCGGCGATGTGGGTAAGGGCTCCGGCCGCAGCATCAAGGGCTTTAACCTGTATGCCGCGCTGGAAAAGAACGCACACCTGCTGGAAAAGCACGGCGGTCATGAACTGGCCGTGGGTCTGACGGTGCGGCGCGAAAATCTGGAAGCTCTGCGTGCGGCGTTGGAAAATTATGCCGAGACCGACCAGACCGAAGAAGCCGTGCCCTGCATTCAGGTGGATTGCGAAACCGAGCCTGACGGCATCACGCTGGAAGAAGTGCGTGATCTGGCAATTATGGAGCCCTTTGGTATGGGCAACCCCCAGCCGGCGTTCCTCATTCGCCGGATGCGGATCGAAGAAATCACCCCCATCAGCCACGACCGTCACGCCAAGTTCTATCTGAACAAAGACGGCGTCAGCTTCCAGGGCATCATCTTTGGTATGGGTGCCAAGAGCTGCCGCTTCGTCCGCGGTGATCTGGTGGATGTGGTGTTCGCGCCGGAGGTCAATACCTACCGCGGCACCAGCAGCGTGCAGATGGTCATCCGCGATATGCGCTGGCATGAAGAAGAACAGCAGCGGGACGATGCGTCTCAGGCTTGTTACGATGCCTTCTGCCGCGGCGAGGAATTGGGCCGCGAGCGTGCGGTGGAACTGAGCCCTGCGCGCAGTGACTTGGTGGCGGTCTTCCGCCACGTGCGCACCAATGCGCAGGACGGTCTGCTGACCATTCCGCTGCGCACCCTGTACCGCCGCGTGCGGTACGAGTCGGGCGGCAATATGAATCTGGGACGCCTGCTGGTGTGTCTGGATGTATTTGCCGAGTTTGATTTGTTTGACTATACCATTACCGACGACGATGTCAGTATCCGCATCCCCCGATTCGAGGGCAAGGCGGATATCAACGGCTCGGTGATTCTGAAAAAACTGACCCGGGCAAGGGAGGGTTTGTAATGAGTGATACGCTGCATCTGATGACCGATGAAGAATATTATCAGGCGAATCTGCGCAAAATGCAGGACGCCACGGCGGCCATGACGGAAGAAGACCGTGCGCTGGTGCTGCAGGCATTTGAATATGCCAACCGCGCCCACGCCGAACAGCGCCGCAAGAGCGGCGAGCCGTATGTGATCCATCCCGTGTCGGTGGCTTGCATCATCGCCCAGATCGGCTTGGACGTTGACTCGGTGATCGCAGGTCTGCTGCACGATACCATCGAAGATACCGGTGCCACCGTGGAAGAAATTGCACGGTTGTTCGGTGAGCCTGTGGCACTGCTGGTCGACGGCGTTACCCGACTGACCAAGATGAGCGACATCTCGGTGGGCAGCCGTGAAGAGGCACAGATGGAGGACCTGCGCAAAATGTTCGTGGCTATGGCCAAGGACATCCGCGTTATCATCATCAAACTGGCCGACCGCCTGCACAATATGCGTACCAGCCAGTACTGGAAGACGGAAAAGCAGCAGCAGAAGGCGCTGGAGACCATGGAGATCTATACGCCGCTGGCACACCGCTTGGGCATGCAGACCATTAAGTGGGAGCTGGAAGACATCTCTCTGCGGATTCTGGACCCGGTGGGCTACAAGGAAATCATGGATTTTCTGGATTCCCGCGACGAATCCTTCAGCCTGTTTCTGGACCGCACCAAGCCCCGCATCAAAGAGCGCGTAGAGCAGAACGGCATTTCCTGTGAAGTAAAGGCCCGTCTGAAGCACGTATATAGCATTTATCGCAAGTTGTACGGCCAGAATATGGACTTTGCCGAGATGTACGACATCTGCGCCACCCGCGTGATCGTAGATAAGCTGGCCGACTGCTATAATGTACTGGGTTTGATCCATGACCTGTACAAGCCTGTTCCCGGCCGTTTCAAAGATTATATCAGTACCCCCAAGCCCAACGGCTATCAGTCCCTGCATACCGTGGTCATCGGTCAGGAGGGCATTCCTTTTGAGGTGCAG
>JAFYMZ010000026.1 GCA_017548175.1 Clostridia bacterium
GACGAACCCACCGGCAATCTGGACCGACAGGCCGGAACGGAAATTATGGACATTCTTTGCCGCCTGCACAGGGCGGGAAAAACGGTGGTGCTCATCACCCACGACCCGGCTGTGGCCCGGCTGGCACCCCGCCTTTTTCGGATGGAGGCGGGCCGTTTGCAGGATCTGACCGGGGGCCAAACAGGGTGCTGATCCGCATCGGAAACAAGGGAATTCTGCCGCGAATTTGACAAATCAGAAAAATATGGTATAATGATTACAAATTCGTTACAAATCCCCTCAAAACAGTAACAATTTTTGTTGCTCGTTTGGGTGGATTTTACTTTGTACTGAAAGGCGTGAATTCATGCTTATGACCAAACAGGCGGCAGAAAAAGCCGCCGTGTTGTTGCTCGTTGTGGGTGTTCTGGTGAGCCTTATTGCCGGCTCTCTGATGGCATTCGCAACCGACGACACACTGCCCGCCGGTGATGCCGTGCAGGATCCGGGCGCACAGTCTCCCGTGATCGATCTGGAAGCACTCACCGCTGCCGTGGCAACTCCTACGCTGCAGCTGCTGACTGACGAGACCACCTTGGACGCCGTCATCCAAAAGAGCCTGCAGGATACCATCGGTGCCGCAGCCGAATCCGTTATGGATACCGGCGTGGTACAGGATCTGGCTGACAAGAAGGAAGCCGAGCGCAAGGCTGCCGAAGAGGCCGCCCGCAAGAAGGCAGAGGAAGAAGCCCGGAAAAAGGCCGAAGCCGCCAAGAAAAAGGAAGCCAAGATTCAGGCTACCGCACAGAAGTATATCGATGCCAGCGGCGTGGATATTTCCGCTTCCGATCTGGTTTGGATCGCCCGTACCATTTACTTCGAGGCCAATGTAGAGCCTTATGCCGGTAAAGTGGCCGTGGCCAATGTCATTTTGAACCGCGTGGAAAAGGGTTATGCCAACGGCACCATCTACGGCGTTATCTTCCAGAAGAATGCCTTCAGCGTTACCCGCAATTCCAAGTTCAAGACCTTTGCGCCCAACGACTCCTGCTACCGTGCAGCCATTGAGGCACTGCAGGGCCGCAGAGAGGTCCCCACGAACTGCTATTGGTTCGTGTCCACCTCCGTCAAGTCTTGCTGGGCCATTAAAAACTGTACCCTGTACAAGACCATCGGTACCCATAAGTTTTTTGTGAAATAATGCGTGCACCTCCGGAAATGCCGGAGGTGCTTTTTCTTGTATCGGTGCGGATTTTGTGGTAAAATGCAACCAGCCCGATTTGTCGGGACGCGGAACGAAAGGGGAGGGGCGCGGAATGAAACGGTATATCGCAGTGCTGCTTTTGCTTTGCACTGTACTGCTGGCCGCCTGCAGCGGCGGCGCGCAGTCCCAGCCGGATGACCCCGATCAGCCGCATTTCCGCGGCAGAGTGATAGAGGTGACCGATGCCGGCTATCTGTTGCAAGTGACCGATGCCGGTGACCGCTCGGTGGCGTTGGGCTCCAATGTGTTGGTGGAAGCCGATGCCGGCCGTTATGCGGTGGGGGATTATCTGCAGGTGCTCTTTGACGGCACGGTGACGAAGCGCTATCCGCCGCAGATCCTTGGGATCTCGGCTGTGTATCGGACCGACGCGGCAGGAAACCGGCTGGATTGAATCGTGCCGGCAGAATCCGCGCGATCCCGCAAAATGCCATATGAAAGCAATTGAAAGCCTCCGTTGCGGGGGCTTTTTCCTATTTCTGTAAAAACGATGTTCTGCCGTGCTGCGCCCTGCAGCTGCACACAAATTTGAACCGTTGTTTCCTGCTGGCGGACAGTTGAAATATACTGCAAAACCCCGTCAATTTTCTGTCAAAAAACCGTGAAAAACCTTGACAAATCGAGGTTTTTTTGGTGTAATAATTCTGTATGAACAGGAGGTGAAACGGGTGCAGTATCAGCTGGATTTAAACAGCACAGAACCCATTTATCAGCAGCTTTCCACACAGATCATGGAGCGGATCCGTCAAGGCGTATTGCCGCGTGGCAGCAAACTCCCGACTGTGCGTGATTTTGCCGAAGAACTGGGCCTCGCCCGTGGAACCATCAAGCGTGCTTACGACGAACTGGAGCGACTGGGTGCCATCGAAATGACCCAAGGTCGCGGCAGCTATGTCTGTTGGCAGGAAGAAAACAGTGCCAGCCGCAAGGTGCGCGCCATGCGTGCCATTGACGATATGCTGGACGAGCTGGAAGGCTTGGGCTTCTCCTCTGCAGAGATCTCCATTTTTCTGGAGTTGAAGCAGCGGGAACGGATGGAGACTGAGCACCAGATCCCGTTGGCATTGGTCAGTTCCTGCGAGGAGACGTTACAGCAGGCCGCACAGCAGCTCAAGACGTTGCCCGGTGTCGAGTTGTATACCTACTCGCTCAAGGCACTGCGTGCTGTATCCGGCAAGCTGGCCGAGAAGAACTGCCTGGTGGTCACCGATGATTTCCTGTTTGACGTGGTGCGCGGTATGGTGGGCGATGATGACCGTATCATTCGTGTTGCCTACGAACCCACGATGGAGACCGTCCGAGAACTGTCCCGCATTCCTGCCGGCAGCCGCATCGGCGTCTTCAGCCACGATGCAGACTTTGGCGGTCAGATGATCGTTACCTGTCGCCGCATCGTAGAGCAGGTGCGTGTGCGCCTGCAGTATCTGGGCGATCCCGCCCGGACCGAACCCTTCCTGCGGCAGCTGGATTATCTGGTGCTGCCCCGGGGCTATCAGACCCTTTGTACCGAAGAAGAGCGCCAGATCCTGCGCGATTGGGAGGACAAGGGCAATGTGATTTTGTACGACACCCAGATCGACCGCGGCTCTATGCTGGTGCTGGAAACGCGGCTGGGCCGTGCCCGGGGCTAAAATACAGCCCCAAAACTGAAAAAATGCGCCGGGAATCCCCGGAAATCCGTCATTTTTTCTTGACAGGTGATATATAACAATGTATTTTATAGTTATATACCAAATTAATTAACATGAAGAGGTGTACCATGGACAAGAAGAAAGTACTTGTCATCGGCGTTATCGGCGCTGATGTCCATGCAGTCGGCAACAAGATTCTGCATGTCGC
>JAFYMZ010000027.1 GCA_017548175.1 Clostridia bacterium
CGGGTGAATATTGCCAAGTGGGGCGCCATCCTCAATTACTCTTATATTCCGGCGGATGAAGCGGATGACCGGCGGCACAAGAAACTGCTGCGGGACTATGGCGTCAGCGATGCCAAGGCTTTTATGACGCAGTTTTATCCGGATATCAAGCGCGAGATCATTGCCAGTTGGGCGCGGTTGTTTGACGACCGGGTGCAATTGGGTAACGATTGGTGCTATGGCACCATCTGGGAGGTGAAGCAGGAATGGATCACGGCGGTGGTGGATTGATTTTATATGCGGCACAGGCGCAACCGGTGCTGGATGCGCTGGAACGGGACGGCGTGTGCCATTCCCGTGCGGAATACGTGAAGAAAAAATACGGCGAAAGTGCGCCGGTGTTTTTGACGGCATACAACTGGTTCGTGCAGCAACTGCCCCGATATGTGCCAAAGCCGGAGGGGGCGGAATTCCCGTACTGGGCCTTCCGGGAGTTGTACAGTGTGGACCCGATGGGAACGGCCGGTGTGCTGAAACTGCAGGTGCCGGAAGGGCAGGCAGTGCTGTTTGCCGTGGAGGATTGGACCAAGATCACGCAATTGCGGTATATCGGAAAAGATGCTGCCGACGAGCGAGCCTTTGCCAAGGAACTGGCGGCGCGGGGACTGCGCTGGGAGCAGGTGATGCTGACGAACTTTTATCCTGATCTGAAGCAGCAGATCTATGACAGTTGGCAGCGGTTATTCCGCCATCACGAGGCACTGCTGCGGGGTGAAGATTGCGGCGGCATTCGGGTACAGGCCGGATTGTGGGAACTGCGCCGGGAATGGGTGCAGGAAAAATAAAAGAAAAAGCAGCGGTTTGCGCAACCGCTGCTTTTATGTTGTGAAATCCTTTGTTTACATACCTAAGGTCTTGCGATAGGCGGCTTCGGTGTCCACCTGACCTACGGCGGAGAAACTGGCGTTGGAGAAATCCAGCAGGCGGCAAGCCAACTGACGGACTTCCTCGCAGGTGACCTTGTCGACACCGGCGACCAGTTCGTCTTCTGTGACGTGGCGGCCGTAGGTCATCTCGTTGCGTGCCATGGCGTTCATACGAGAGATGGTGCTTTCCATTCCCATCAGCAGGCCGGTCTTCAACTGCTCGCGGGTGCGGTGCAGTTCGGCTTCGGAGATGCCGTCGTCGCACAGCCGCTGCAGTTCCTCGCGGATCAGACGCAGAGCCTGATGCTCGGTTTCCTTGCCCAGTGCCACATAGACGCCCAAAGCGCCCACATCGGCATAGAGGGAACTAAAGCTATAGATGGTGTAGCACAGACCGCTTTGCTCGCGGACGCGCTGAAACAGGCGGGAGGACATACCGGCACCCATCACGTTGTTCAGTACCTGCATAGCGAACCGGTCCTGACTGCCCAAGGGCAGGCCGGGGAAAAGGACGATGAGATGATTCTGCTCGATGTCCTTCTTTTTCAGCACGAAGGCAGGCTGATAGGTGGCGTTGTCACGCTGCAGGCGTTCGCCGGCATCCATCTGACCGAACAGGGTGCAGATGGCATCCAGATCGGCCTGCGAGAAGCTGCCGCAAATGCTGACGATGGTGTTTTTGCCGGTGTAACGAGTGCGGCAGTAATCGGCGATGGTGTCGTGACTCATATTCTGCAGAGTCTCTTTATAACCCAGAATGGGACGAGCCAGTGCGGAATCGGGGAAGATCTGCTGCATCAGCTGCTCGCTGACCAGATCTTCGGGGGTGTCTTCGTACATACCGATTTCCTCCAGGATGACGCCGCGTTCCAGGTCGGTGTCTTCCTTGGCGAAGCGGGAGTGCAGGTACATATCGCACAGCAATCCGGCCAGGTGCTGCACGTGGGTGTCCAGCGTGCGGCCGTAGAAGCAGGTGTGCTCTTTGGTGGTAAAGGCGTTCACCTGACCGCCCATACCGTCAAACTCCTCGGCCAACTGGCCGGCGGTGTAGGTGTCGGTGCCTTTGAAGAGCATATGCTCGATGAAGTGGGAAATGCCGCACAAATCGGCGGGCTCGTGGCGGCTGCCACTTTCTACCCAAACGCCCAGGGCGCAGGAACGGACGTGGTCCAGCTTTTGATGCAGGATGCGTACGCCATTGGGCAGCGTCAGTTTTTCTACCATAGAAAAAGCTCCTTTCGGGAGTTTTTGTGAAAACGGGGCAGCGGAATGCTGCCCCGTTTATTGTTTGGGTTATATCAGACGATTATTCGCCCTTCTGAGCCATTTCCTTCAGAGCCTGCTTGCGGGACAGGTTGATACGGCCCTTTTCGTCGATCTCGATGACCTTGCACCAAGTTTCGTCGCCCAGGTTCAGGACATCCTCGACCTTCTCAACGAAGCGGTTGTCCAGATGGTTGATGCGGATCAGACCTTCCTTGCCGGGAGCGATCTCAACAAAGGCACCGAAGTTCATGATGCGAGTGACCTTGCCGTAGAACAGATCGCCCACCTCGGGATCCTTGGCGATGGCTTCGATCATCTGACGAGCCTTCTCGCCGTCGGCAGTGTTGACTGCGGCGATGCAGACGGAACCGTCGTCTTCGATGTCGATCTTGGTGTTGGTCTCGGCGGTGATCTTCTGGATCACGGAGCCGCCCTTACCGATGACCTCGCGGATCTTGTCGGGATTGATGGTGAACTTGATCATCTTGGGAGCGTAGGGGCTGACATCGGCGCGAGGTGCGGGGATGGCCTTCAGCATGATCTCGTTCAGGATGCCCATACGAGCGGTGCGGGTCTTCTCGAAAGCCTCTTCGATGATCTGATAGGTCAGACCGTCGTTCTTGATGTCGACCTGGATTGCGGTGATACCCTTCTCGGTACCGCCAACCTTGAAGTCCATGTCGCCGAAGAAGTCTTCGATGCCCTGGATATCGGTGAAGGTGATGTGACGGTCACCCTCGGTCACCAGACCGCAGGAGATACCGGCAACGGGAGCCTTGATGGGGACACCGGCATCCATCAGAGCCAGAGTAGAGCCGCAGATTGCGCCCTGAGAGGTGCTGCCGTTGGAGGACAGGACTTCGCTCACCAGACGCAGCGCGTAGGGGAACTCTTCCACGGAGGGCAGAACGGGAACCAGAGCCTTCTCGGCCAGAGCGCCGTGACCGATCTCGCGACGGCCGGGGCTACGGGCGGGACGGGCTTCGCCTACGGAGTAGGAGGGGACGTTGTAGTGGTGCATATAGCGCTTCTCGGTCTCTTCCCAAGTGGTATCCAGTTCCTGTGCATCGCGCAGGGTGCCCAGCGTACAGATGGTCAGAACCTGAGTCTGGCCACGGGTGAACAGACCGGAACTGTGAACGCGGGGGATCACGCCGACTTCGGAAGCCAGAGGACGGACATCGGTCAGGCTGCGGCCGTCAACGCGGCGGCCTTCGTCCAGGATCAGACGGCGGACCACGTACTTCTGCAGCTTGTACATGCACTCGGCCAGCTCAGCCTTGCTGTCGGGATACTGCTCTGCGAAGTGCTCGTACACGTCAGCGGAGATGGCGTCGATGCGCTCATCGCGGACGGTCTTGTCGTCGGTATCGACAGCTTCCTTCACAGCGTTCATGGCATAGCCCTTCACAGCCTCGAACATCTCATCGGAGACCTTCATGCTGGGATACTCGGCGGGAGCCTTGAAGTTTTCAGCCTTGATGTTCTTGATGAAGTAGATCAGCTTCTGGATCTCTTCGTGTGCCTTCTTGATGGCGGTCAGCATCATGTCATCGGGGAATTGGTCAGCGCCAGCTTCGATCATGACGACCTTTTCTTCGCTGCCGGCAACGGTCAGCTGCAGAACGCTCTTTGCGCGCTGCTCGCTGTTGGGGCAGACGATGTAGCCTTCTTCTTCGGTGTAACCCATCTGGACACCGGCGATGGGGCCCTTCCAGGGCACATCGGACACGGAGATGGCGATGGAGGCGCCCAGCATTGCGGCGACCTCGGGGGATTCGTTGTGATCTACGCTCATAACGGTGCAGTTGACGCAGACGTCGTTGCGCATATCGGAGGGGAAGAAGGGACGGATCTGACGGTCGATCATACGAGAGGTCAGGATGGCCTTCTCGCCGGGACGACCTTCACGGCGCATAAAGCTGCCGGGGATGCGGCCGACTGCGTACAGTTTCTCCTCGAAGTCAACGGACAGAGGGAAGAAGTCGATGCCGTCGCGGGGGGATTTGGCCATCGTAACAGTGGCCAGAACGGTGGTGTCACCGAAAGACACCAGTGCGGCGCCGTTGGCCAGACCGGCCAGCTTGCCGAGCTCTACCTTCAGCTTACGGCCACCCAGGGTGGTTTCATAAGTGCGGTAGTTGGGGAAAGTTGCGTGTTTCATAATGTTCCACCTTTCTTTCACGGGACAGTCCTTTAGCACTTGAGCCCACCCGGGGGAAACCCCTGAGCGCGTTCAACTGCTAAAAGGCGATGCCATCGTGAATCATTCTTGTTTGCAGATTTTGCCTTGTTTTTAGGGAAAAAGGGGGGC
>JAFYMZ010000028.1 GCA_017548175.1 Clostridia bacterium
GATTCCTTAGGTGCCACCGGACTGACGGCGGCAAGGGCGGGAATGCGGTCATCCAACCGGTCGTAGGCGGCCATTACGGCGGCGGCTTGCGCATCGAAGGCACCGTAGTCGCAGTTGCCCGTTTCGTCCCGGGGCACGGCAGGCGCCACCGCGTTGATCTCCCGCGCCAGCACCTCCAGCGTGCGGGTCATTTGCCGGGTGGTATAGCCACCGGTGGGCAAGTCCAGCGCGTCGGCCAGATCGGAGCCGGTGTACTGCACGCCAAAGGCCGCCATAAAGAGCAGGCAAATGGCGCCGCACAGCGCCAGACTGCGGCTCAGCCACAGAAGAAAGCCGCGCCAACCGCCGCGCACGGCGGCAACGATCAGGCCCAGCGGCACACCCGGCACCACCAGAATGAGCAGCCACTCGCCCACGGGACGGCGGCTGAAGGAAAACAGGCGGCTCAGCAGGCCGCTGAGCCGCGCGGCAAAGGCGCGCACACCGTCACCGGCGGCGGTATCGCACAGCAGCCGCAGAATGCCGGCCAGCAGCAGGCAGGCTGCGCCCACCGCCAGCCAAAAAAGCAGCCGGCGGCGCAGGGGTTTCGTTTCAGACAGCGTCCGGACCACGGGTCACTCCTGCATCAGGGCACGGGCGCGGGCGTGCTTGCTCTGCTTGCACACCGGCAGGCCGTATTTTTCGGCCAGCGGCAGGAAAAAGGCCTCCAGCTGTTCGGCCGTGCCGGCGGCCAGTTCGGCCTCGCACTCGGCAATGGGGGCGGTGCGGTCACCGGCAAACAGTTCGCCGCTGTCATAGGACAGGATGCAGGCGAAGTCGGCCTGCACCAGCGGCACGGCGATGCGGGTAAAGCGGGCACCGCATTGGGGCACCAGCATCATCCGGCTGAGCAGGGCAGCGGCGGAAAAGGGCAGGCTGCCGGTTGCCAGCAGCGTCTGCACGCCTTCTTCCACCGTTTCGGCTTCGCATTCCACCTCGGTGCGGGCAAACTCGCCGTGGGCCGGCGCCTTGAAGGTGCAGATGCCCTTGCCGTTTTCCTTGCGCAGGCGCAGGGTCATCTTGCGCTGGGACAGATTGCCGGGGATATCGTCGTAATAGGTGGCTTCCATCCGGGTGACTTCCTCGCCCTGACCCAGACAGGGGGCCACGGCCGGGTCTGCCAGCAACTGGGTAAACTGGGCTTGGGTCACAGGGGACAGCTTGATCTCGATCTCCATGGGTTCACCTCGTAATCACAAAATCTCTTGGTGGTTTTATGATACCATCCTTGCCCGCGCGGCGCAAGAAAATCTGCCGGGGCGGAAGTAAACTTTTTGTGATTACTTCCATTTTCGGAAAGAATATGTTATAGTTAAGGTGTATATCTATATCTAATCGGCAATGCGCAAGCCGCAATGAAACAGAGAGAAAAAATCGGGGTTTTACCCCAAGGAGGAATAAAGATGCTGAACCGTATCGTGGTGACCATCGACGGTCTGGAGTACACCGTGGTGTCCGAGGACAGTGCTGACTGCATCCGCCGCAGCGCCAATCTGGTGGACGAGAACATCGCCGCCATCAAGAAATCCGCCCCCCTGTCTTCCCTCAGCGCTTCTGTGCTGGCCGCTATGAATCTGGCTGATTCTTATTACAAGGCACTGGAGAGCACCGACAATCTGCGCCGGCAGATCAAGGATTACGCCGAGGAAAACGGCCGCCTCCGCGCCGAGCTGAACCGCCTGAAGCGCCGCTAAATCCCCGCGGCTCTGCCGCATATCACAATTCGCCATGGAGGAATCCCCATGAAACTGGAACTGATGAGCCCTGCGGGCTCCTTTGAATCGGTAATGGCTGCCGCACGCAGCGGAGCCGATGCCGTATATTTTGGCGCCGGTGACTTTAACGCACGGCGCAACGCGAAAAATCTGACCGACGAGGAACTGGAGACCGCCATCCGGGAGTGTCATCTGCGCGGTGTGAAGTGTTATATCACCATGAACACCCTGCTCACCGACCGGGAACTGCCGGCGGCAAGAGATCTGGTGCAAAAGCTGTCCGCCCTGGGCGCAGATGCCCTCATCGTACAGGACCTGGGTATGGCCCGGGTCATTCGTGCTGCCGCACCCGACCTGCCCATCCACGCCTCTACCCAGCTGACCGTACACAATCTGGCCGGTGCGGTGCAGGCCAAGGAACTGGGCTTTTCCCGCGTGGTGCTGAGCCGCGAGCTGCCCCTGAGCGAGATCAAGTTCATCTGCCAGAACGCCGGCGTGGAGATCGAGGTCTTTGTCCACGGTGCCATGTGCATGTGCTATTCCGGCCAGTGCTTTTTGTCCGCCGCCATCGGCGGCCGCAGCGGCAACCGCGGTCTGTGCGCGCAGCCCTGCCGCCTGAACTAGTCCGTAGCCGGTCAGCCTATGGGCTTCCCCCTGAGCCTGAAGGATATGAGTCTGGCTTCTCATCTGCGGGAGCTGGAGGAAGCCGGCGTGACCTGCATCAAGATCGAGGGCCGTATGAAGCGCCCCGAATATACCGCGCTGGTCACCAGCATTTACCGCAAGGCGCTGGATGAAAACCGCAACCCCACCCGACAGGAGCTGTTCCAGCTGGAGACCGCCTTCTCCCGAGACGGTTTTTCCGACGGATATTTCACCGGCAAGAAGGGCCCCCATATGTTCGGCACCCGACAGGAAAGCGACGGAAAGGACGTGCGCAACCTGTACAAAGAGGTGCGCAAACTGTACACCCAAGAGCCCGAGCCGCCCTGCGTGGCGGTGGATCTGACCTTTACCGCCAAACACGGAGAGAATATGGTGCTGGCCGTCACCGACGAGGATGGCAACACCTTTGAAGCCACCGCACTGCCTGCCGAGCGGGCGCTGAACCGCGCCACCACCCAGGACGAGGTGGAGAGCGGCCTGCGCAAGACGGGCGGCACCGTCTTTTTCGCCCGGGACATCCGGGTAGAGCTGGATGACGGCCTGCGCATTCCCGCCGCCGCCATCAACGCCCTGCGCCGCCGCTGTCTGGACGGCCTGACCATCCGCCGCAAGCAGCTGCCCGACCGCAGAGTGGGCAACTGGCAGCCCGGTGTCAAGCGGCTGAACCACAACGGCAAGCCGGGACTGATCTTTTCCTTCCTGAAGGCACAGCAGATGACCCCCGCCCTGCTGCGGCTGCAGCCCGACTGGATCTGGCTGCCCCTGAAGGAAATGGTGGAGCATCTGGACGTGGTGACCAAGCTGGCCGAGTTGGGTCAGAAGTTCGTGGCGGTGCCCGACCGCATCATCTGGGACAGCCAGTGGAAACTGACCGTCGAGCGCCTGCGCACCCTGTATCAGGCCGGATTCCGGGACGTAGCCGCCACCAACATCGGACAGATCGGCCTGCTGAAAAAGCTGGGCTTTAACGTGCACGGCGACTTTGGCCTGAACGTGATGAACTCCCAGACCATCGGCGAGCTGCGCCGCATGGGTCTGGCCTCCTGCACCCTGTCCTTTGAGATGAATCTGGCGCAGGTCCGCGACCTGTCCATGGGTATGGATTGCCAGCTCATCGCCTACGGCCGCCTACCCCTGATGATCACCGAAAACTGCGTCATCCGGCACGGCCGCACCTCCAACTGCCCCTGCGGTCTGGAGCGCAGCGAAATGACCGACCGCACCGGCCGCAGCTTCCCCCTGATGCACGAGGAGTTCTGCCGTACCACCGTGTACAACGCCGAAAAACTCTATCTGGCCGACAAGCTGCCCGACCTGCAGAAGCTGGGTCTGCGCTGGCTGCGCCTGAACTTCACCACCGAAAACCACCGCGAGGCCGAAGCCGTTGCCGCCGCCTATCTGGGCGAAGGCGATGCCGAGCCCCAGCGTATGACGAGAGGACTGTATTACCGTGGCGTACAATAATCCTATGACCCTGCCCTGCCGCCAGATCGAGCGGAACGGCAGAAAAGCCCCCCTGCCCGCCTATCAGACTGCCGGCGCTGCCGCCATGGACGTGCACGCCTTTCTGGAGGAACCCGTCACCATCCAACCCGGCTGCCGCGCGCTGATCCCCACCGGTCTGTGCTATGCCGTGCCCCAAGGCTTTGCCATGCTGCTGCTGGCCCGCAGCGGCCTGAGCATCAAGCAGGGCATTTGTCTGGCCAACAGCGTGGGTCTCATCGACTCCGACTACCGCGGCGAGGTGCAGGTGGGTCTGCTGAACACCTCTGACGTGCCCTTTACCGTCCGTGACGGCGACCGCATCGCCCAGATGCTGCTGACGCCCGTGCCTGCCTTTGCGCTGGCACTGCAGGAAGAACTGGACGAGACCGCCCGGGGCGCCGGCGGCTTTGGCAGCACCAAAGTATAACCCTTTTTGATTTCCCCTACCCCTTGGAGGTATTTCCCTATGTATGTATTGGCATCCGCATCCCCCCGCCGCCGGGAGCTGCTGCAGCTGGTGCTGCCGTCCTTTACCGTGCGTCCGGCCGAATGCGACGAGACCTGTGACCTGCAGGACCCCCACAGTCTGGTGACCGAACTGGCACGGCGCAAATGCCGCGCCGCCGCTGCCGTCAGCAGCCCCGACGAAGTCATCATTGCCGCCGACACGCTGGTGTTTCTGGACGGGCAGCCCTTGGGCAAGCCCCGGACCGAAGCGGAAGCGTGCGCGATGCTGCGCCGTCTGTCGGGCAACACCCATCAGGTGTGCACCGCCTATGCCCTGTGGGCAAAGGGGCAGGAGACCGTCTGCTGTGTGGAGAGCGAAGTGACCTTCTTCCCCCTGACCGAGGAAGAAATTGCCGCCTATGTTGCCACGGGCGAGCCCATGGACAAAGCCGGTGCTTATGGCATTCAGGGCAAAGGCGCGCTGCTGGTGGACCGCATCCGCGGCGACTATTATAATATCGTGGGCCTGCCCATTAGCCATCTGGCCCGCACCATGGCCCAACTGGGTCTGCTGCCGGAAGAAAGGAACCGGGTATGAAACTGAACCGAAAAAAACTGATTCTGTTTGCCGTGGCCATCTTTGTGGTGTGCTGCGGCACCATGCTGGTTTCTGCCCTGCGTCCCGGCAGCCCCTCGCTGCTGGGCGGCGCGTTGGGCGCCATCGTCACGCCGCTGGAGAACGCCACTGCCTCGGTGGGCAATGCCGTTTCTGACTTTTTCGGCTATTTCTACCGCTACGATGCGCTGGAGGCAGAGAACGAGAAGCTGCGGGAGGAATTGGCCAAGTTCCAGAAGCTGGAAAATATGTTTTTTGAAGCCATCAACGAAAACGAGCAGCTGCGCAAGCTGACCGAGATCCGGGAAAAGCACACCGACTTCCAGTGCGAGCTGGCCAGCGTGGTGTCTACCGTGGACATCGGCATCCACAGCAGCTTTACCATCAACAAAGGCGCGCTGGTGGGCATCGAGGTGGGTGACTGCGTCATCACCGATGCCGGTCTGGTGGGCTATATCAGCGAAGTGGGCCCCAACTTCAGCACCGTCATCACCGTGCTGAACATCGAGTTTCAGGCCACGGCGCTGAACACCCGTACCCGGGAGACGCTGGTGGCACAGGGCAACTTTGACTTTGCGCCCAAGGGACTGCTGAAGCTGTCCTGGCTGGACCACGGCGCCAACATTATAAAAGGTGACACCATCGTCACCAGCGGCAGCGCCAACTATCCCCCCAACCTGACCATTGGCACCATCCGCGAGTTTTCCGTGGAGAGCCACGGAATTTCCAGCTATGCCACCATCGAACCTGCCGTGGATTTCACCCGGCTCACCGACGTGTTCGTGGTGAAAGACTTTGAGGTTGTGAACTGATGACCCGAGAAGAGAAACTCCGCGCAGTAAAATACGCCATCTACGCCGCAGTGATGCTGCTGGCGTATGTTCTGTGCGCCGCCCGGGGCGTGATGCCCCAGCTTTGGGGCGCACGGATGAACCCCCTGCCCTTTTTGCTGTGCATCATCGCCCTGTACGAAGGCCCCTATGTGGGGGCCGGCTTTGGCCTGTTCGCCGGACTGCTGGTGAGCCTGCATTCCCTGACGGCAGAGGGTCTGGCCAGCCTGTATCTGGGTCTGTTCGGCCTTGCCTTCGGGCTGGTGGCCGTCATTTGGCTGCGCCCCATTTTGCTGAATGCGATGCTGGGCGGCGCACTGTGCCTTTTGCTGCAGGGCGTGGGCCGTTATTTGTTTTATCACGGACTGGTGCTGGGCGTGCCGATGGCACAGGATGCCCTGCAGGTGGCCGGCGAACTGCTGCTGGCACTGGTGCCCGGTCTGTTGTTATGCCTGTTGATCCGTAAGATCCATACCAAGTTTGAGGAGGTGCTGGAACATTGAAACGGAAAAGTTTTGTGCACCGCGTCATCGCGCTGTGTCTGCTGATGGTCATGGTCACCGGCACCCTTACCATGCGTCTGGTGTACCTGCAGATCGTCCGCGGTGAGGACATCGCCGCCGGTGTCACCGACAATACGGTACGAAAATACACCCAGCTGGCCTCCCGCGGCGAGATTTTGGACCGGGACGGCAACAAACTGGTTTCCAATACCAAGGCGTTTTTCCTGCAGCTGGATTATTTCAACTGGGACAAATCCCGGCAGAATGAAGTGCTGCTGGATCTGGCCCAGCGGCTGGAAGAAGCCAAGGTCGAGACCCACGACAACCTGCCCATCAGTTTTGAGGCACCGTTTTCCTACACCTACACCAGCACCGAAAGCGGCGTGGGCCGCAAGCTGATCCGCTTTTTGGACAAGCAAGGCTGGGATAAGACGCTGCCTGCCGGTCAGGTTTTGTCTCTGCTGTGCAACCGCTATGACATTCCCGAGGACTGGACGCCCCATCAGCGGCGGCTGGTGGCCGGTTTCCGGTATTATCTGGAGGACTGCGAGTTTTCCTCGTACAACACGCCGGTGACGCTGGCGGAAGATTTGGATATCGACACGGTGGCCAGCCTGTCGGAAGATTCCAAGCTGCTGCCCGGCATCAGCATCACGGTGGATGACATCCGCCAGTACAACACCACGCTGGCCGCCCACATTTTGGGTCGTGTGGCCGCCATCAGCGCCGAGGAATACGCCCAGTTGAAGGACAAAGGCTACAGCATCAACGACACCTTGGGCAAGGACGGCATTGAAAAGGCGCTGGAAGAACATCTGCGCGGCATCGACGGCACCTATGCGGTGGAATATGACCGCAACGGCGCGGTGGTGGACCAGTATTTTCTGGAGGACCCCGACCCGGGCAACAATGTGGTGCTGACGCTGGATATGAAGCTGCAGGCGGCCGCCGAGCGGGCGCTGGAGCAGACGCTGAACGACCTGCGCGCCAACAAGAAAAAGGGCGAGGGCGGCGATGCCGAAGGCGGCTGCGCCGTGGTCATCGACGTCAAGACGGGCGAGATCTTGGCGCTGGCCAACTGGCCCACCTATAATCTGGAGACCTTCTCTGCGGATTTTGCCGCCAACAACAGCAATCCGCTGGCGCCGCTGTTCAACCGCTGCATTTCGGCGCTGTACTCCCCCGGCTCTACCTTTAAGATGTGCACCTCGGTGGCAGCGCTGGAAGAAGGCATCATTACCCCCAAGACGCAGATCCGGGACGAGGGTATCTACACCTATTACGAAGACTATCAGCCCCGCTGCTGGATCTATCGTCAGTACGGCCGCACCCACGGCCTCATCAACGTCAGTCAGGCGCTGAAGTATTCCTGCAACTGCTTCTATTATGAGGTAGGCCGCCTGATGGGCAACCAGACGCTGGCCGGTTATGCCGCCGCCTTTGGTCTGGGACAAAAGACCGGCATCGAACTGACCGGCGAAAAAGCCGGCCATATGGCCTCTGCCGCACACCGCGAGCAGACGGGCGGCTCTCCCTGGTATGCCGGTGACACGCTGCAGGCCGCCATCGGCCAGAGCGACACGCAGTTTACCCCCATCCAGCTGGCCAACTATGTGGCCACGCTGGTCAACGGCGGCACGCGCTACCAGCCGCATCTGGTGAAGCGCATCACCAACAACACCGGTGACGCGGTGGTGCAGGACATCACCCCCACCATTCTGAACACCGTGGAAATGTCCGCCTCCACCGTTAAGGCGGTGAAGGAAGGCATGAAGGGCGTCGTTACCGAGGACGGTACCGCCTCCAGCTATTTCCAGGGCTTCCCCCTTCAGGTGGGCGGCAAGACCGGTTCTGCGCAGAACACCGGCGGCCGCAGCGCCCACGGCTTGTTCGTTTCCTTCGCCCCCTATGACGATCCCGAGATCGCCGTCTGCGTGGTGGGCGAGTACGCCGGCAGCGGCGGCGCGCTGGCGCCCGTCTGTCTGGAGATCTACCGCGAATATTTCGGTCTGGTCACCCCCGAAGACACCGACGCACAGCAGCCTGCCGCCTGATAGGGAAACCGCTGCCGAATATTGGGAACTTTGCGGAAATCCCTTGCGTTACAGGTTAAAATAATGTATAATGTCCACAATCATGGGTCTTTGTGCCAAGAAAGGGGTGTCCGCCTTGGGTAAAGTCATTACCGTCGCTTCCGGAAAAGGAGGCACCGGCAAAACTTCCTTTTGCGCCAATGTGGCGGTGGCCCTGTGCGCCATGGGCGAAAAAGTCCTGCTGATCGATGCCGATGCCGGCCTGCGCAGTCTGGATCTTTCGCTGGGTATGAGCGATCAGCTGCTCTTTACCTACGGCGACGTGATCGAAGGCCGCGCCAGCCTGAAAGAGGCTGCCGCCGTGCATCCCAAGATCGCATCCCTGCGGGTGCTGACCGCACCGGCCTCTCCCGACCTGCCCTATACGCAGGAGCAGATCACCCGTCTGGTGCGCTATGCCAAGCAGCACTTCACCTTTGTGCTGGTGGACTGCGCCGCCGGTCTGGGACAGGAGATCTTGTGGTTCGCCGCCGCCTCGGACAGCGCCATCGTGGTATCCACCCCCGACCAAGCCGCGTTGCGCGGTGCGCAGGTCATTGCCCAGACGTTGGCCGCTGCCGGCCAGCGCAAGGCGCTGATCGCCGTCAACCGCCTGCGCCCCGGACTGATCGACAAGGGCGAAGCCGCAACGGTGGACCGGGCCATGGATTCTTCCGGCCTGTCGCTGCTGGGTGCCGTGCCCGAGGACGAGTCGGTCATCGCCGCCGGCAACCGGGGCGAGATCCTGCCGCTGTACCATTACGGGCCTGCGGCACAAGCCTATATCAACATTGCCAAACGCCTTCGGGGCAGCCGCATTCCGCTGCTGGATCAGGTCCCCGGACGGTACGATAAATAACCATTTCATTCACACATTCCACGGCGCAGCCGTTTCAAAGGAGGAGTCCAGCATATGAACATTGCTCTCGTTGCCCAAAACCGCAAGAAAGAACTGATGGTGCAGTTTTGCATCGCCTATTGCGGCGTTCTGGCCAAGCACAACCTGTGCGCGACCGGTACCACCGGCAAGATGATCATGGATGCCACCGGCCTGAAGGTCCAGTGCCTGCTGCCCGGCTCCAGCGGCGGCGAGCAGCAGATCGCAGCCCGCGTGTCTTATAACGAGATCGATCTGGTGCTGCTGTTCCGCGATCCCCTGGATAAGTACGGCAATGAGCCGCAGATCAACGATCTGCTGCGCAATTGCGATCTGAACAGCATTCCCGTTGCCACCAACGTGGCCACCGCCGAGGTTCTCATTCAGGGCCTGCAGCGCGGCGATCTGGCTTGGCGCGAGATCATCAACCCCGCACACGTTACCTTTTAACCTTCCGTTCCGCGCAAGGCGCGGAACCGTACATGCAACGATGGAGAAAGAGTACCCCTTCCCTTGGGCCTACAGAGAGGATGCCGCGGCTGAAAGCATCCGGCCAAGCACGGGCGAAGACATCTCCGGAGCAAGCGTATAAGGCCATTGGCCGAAATCGCAGCGTTCCCCGGCTGACTGGGGGCGAAAGGGCGGCATCTGCCGCTGAACTTGGGTGGCACCACGAAGTGCAAGCAGGCACTCTCGTCCCAACATCGGGACGGGAGTGTTTTTTATTTGCCCAAACCCCCGATTTTTCTGTGTTCAATATAAAAATTCTTATAGATCCATCGGCCTTCCGCCGATGGGAAAGGAGCCATTATGGAAAAAATGAAACCCCGTACTCTCTCGGGCTTTATGGAGCTTCTGCCTGAAAAGCAGGCCAAGATGGAGCGCTTTATGTCCGTGCTGCGGGACACCTACAGCCTGTACGGCTTTGCACCGCTGGATACGCCGGTGATCGAATCTGCCGAGGTGCTGCTGGCCAAGGGCGGCGGCGATACCGAAAAGCAGATCTACCGCTTCCAGAAGGGCGACAGCGATCTGGCCCTGCGCTTTGACCTGACCGTGCCGCTGGCAAAGTATGTGGCACTGAACTACGGCCAGCTGAACTTCCCCTTCCGCCGCTATCAGATCGGCAAGGTCTACCGCGGCGAGCGCGCACAGCGCGGCCGCTTCCGCGAGTTCTATCAGGCCGACATCGACATCATCGGCGACGGCGCGTTGGACATCGTCAACGAGGCCGAGATCCCCTCCATCATCTACCGCACCTTCTCCGCACTGGGTCTGCGCCGCTTCTGCATCCGCGTCAACAACCGCAAGGTGCTGAACGGCTTCTTTGCCCTGCTGGGTCTGTCCGAGCAGTCCGGCGAAGTGATGCGCACCATTGACAAGCTGGACAAGATCGGCGAGGAAAAGGTGCTGGCACTGCTCATCGAGCAGGGTGTTGCCGAGGATAAAGCCAACGAGATCATGGGCTTTATCGCATTCCAGGGCACCAGCGCCGAAAAGCTGGAATATCTGAGCAAATACGCCGGTCAGAACGAGGTCTTTGATCTGGGTCTGTCCGAGCTGCGCACCGTCACCGAGCTGATGCCCGCCTTTGGCGTGCCTGAGGAGAACTTTGCCATCGACCTGACCATTGCCCGCGGTCTGGACTATTACACCGGCACCGTCTACGAGACCACCATGCTGGATCATCCCGAGATCGGTTCCGTTTGCTCCGGCGGCCGCTATGACAATCTGGCCGAGTACTATACCGAAAAGAAGCTGCCCGGCGTGGGCATCTCCATCGGTCTGACCCGTCTGTTCTACGTGCTGGACGAGCAGGGTCTGCTGAGCGAGCAGATCATCTCCGCCCCTGCCGACGCACTGGTCATCCCCATGAGTGACGACCTGCACTATGCCGTTGCCGCCGCCACCACCCTGCGCGAGGCCGGTGTGCGCACCCAGGTCTACACCGAAAAGAAGAAGTTCAAGGCCAAGATCGGCTACGCCGACAAGCAGGGCATCCCCTATGCCCTGTTCATCGGCGAGGACGAGATCGCCGAAGGGGTTGTCACCGTCAAGAATATGGCCACCGGCGAGCAGCGCAAGCTGACGCCCGCTGAGGCCGCCGAAACCATCAATGCCGAGCTGGCTGGCCGCAAGGCAGCCGCCGTAATTAAGGAGTAATGACTATGAAAACGACTTTTCGTTCCGGCTACTGCGGTAATTACCGCCTGAGCGACGCCGGCAAGACTGTTTCCGTCACCGGCTGGGTCCAGCGCAATCGCGATCTGGGTCAGCTGATGTTCATCGACCTGCGCGACCGCACCGGCATCCTGCAGCTGGCCTTTGACGAGACCACCCCCCGCGCTGCCTTTGAGGCTGCCAGCGCTTGCCGCGGTGAGTTCGTCGTGGGCGCCACCGGCGTCATCCGCGAGCGCAGCTCCAAGAACCCCGACCTGCCCACCGGCGACATCGAACTGGCCGTCACCGAGTTCCGCGTGTTCTCCGCCGCACAGGTTCCTCCCTTTGAGATCAACGACGACGTGTCCGTCAACGAGGCTCTGCGCCTAAAGTACCGTTATCTGGACCTGCGCCGCCCCAGCCTGCAGAAGTGCATGGAAATGCGTCACCGCATCGCCCAGATCACCCGCCGTTACTTTGACGAGAACGGCTTCTATGAGATCGAGACCCCCATCCTCACCAAGTCCACCCCCGAAGGTGCCCGTGACTATCTGGTGCCCTCTCGCGTGCATCACGGTGAGTTCTACGCCCTGCCCCAGTCCCCCCAGCAGTACAAGCAGCTGCTGATGCTGTCCGGCTTTGACCGTTATATCCAGATCGCCCGCTGCTTCCGCGACGAGGACCTGCGTTATGACCGCCAGCCCGAGTTCACCCAGATCGACCTGGAGATGAGCTTCGTGGAGGCCGAGGACGTGATGGCCATGCAGGAAGGCTTTATGCAGCGCCTGTTCAAGGAGATCAAGGGCATCGACATTGAACTGCCCCTGCCCCGCATCCCCTACAAAGAGGCCATGTCCCGCTTCGGCAGCGACAAGCCCGACCTGCGCTTCGGCTATGAGCTGAAGGACCTGAGCGACATCGTCCGCGGCTGCGGCTTTGCCGTGTTTGAGGGTGCCCTGAACGCCGGCGGCATCGTCACCGCCATCAACGTGGAGGGCGGCGCCAAGATGAGCCGCAAGGAGATCGACGCGCTGGGCGAGTTCGTCAAGACCTATAAGGCCAAAGGTCTGGCCTGGATGAAGCTGGCTGCCGACGGCACCATGAGTTCTTCCTTCGCCAAGTTCCTGCAGCCCGAGACCATCGAGGCCATCAAGGCCGCCATGGGCGCCAAGGACGGCGACCTGATCCTGTGCGTGGCTGACGGCGATATCGAGCTGGCACAGAATGCACTGGGCATGCTGCGCTGCGAGTGCGCACGCAAGATGAACGTCATCCCCGAGGGCGTGTACAAGCTGCTGTGGGTCACCGAGTTCCCCATGTTCGAGTACGGCGAGGATGACGACGGCAACACCCGTCTGTACGCCAAGCACCATCCCTTCACCTCTCCCATGGACGAGGATCTGGATCTGCTGGAGACCGCACCCGATCAGATGCGCGCCAAGGCCTATGACATCGTGCTGAACGGCACCGAGCTGGGCGGCGGCAGCGTCCGTATCCATCGTTCCGACGTACAGGAGCGCGTTTTCCGCGCACTGGGCTTCACGCAGGAAGAGTGCCAGGAGCGTTTCGGTCACCTGATCGACGCCTTCAAGTACGGCGCACCGCCCCACGGCGGTCTGGCTTACGGTCTGGACCGTATCGTCATGTGGATGTGCGGCACCGAAAGCATCCGCGATGTCATCGCATTCCCCAAAGTGCAGAATGCTCGCGAGCTGATGATGGCTTCTCCCTCTGTGGTTGAGGACAAGCAGCTGCGCGATCTGGCCATCAAGGTCGACCTGCCCGAAAAAGAATAAGCCTTTGGGCGTAATGCCGCCGTTCCCACGCGGGGACGGCGGCTTTTTTGTTGATTCGGGAGATTCGATTGACAGGCGCATATTCGAGGGGTACAATGAAACCAGAATATTGCAAGTTTTGCCATTGGCAAATGAAATAAAATGGGGTGTTCGTATGACACAAAGAACCATCACGTTCAAAGTCCGGTTGACCGCCA
>JAFYMZ010000029.1 GCA_017548175.1 Clostridia bacterium
ATGGCGGCAAGGCCGATGCCGGTGTTGCCGCTGGTAGGTTCAATGATGGTGCCGCCGGGGGAGAGCAGACCGGACTCCTCGGCGCTTTGGATCATTTGCAAGGCCACGCGGTCTTTGGCTGAACCGGCGGGATTAAAGCACTCCAGCTTGGCCAGAACGGTGGCGTCCGGAGAAAAGCCTGACAGCTTCATCAGCGGCGTATGGCCCACCAGCTCCTGCAGGGAATGATATACGCCCATAAAGCGCTCCTTTCCAAAAACGAAACGGCAGAGTGTGCCTGACGCACCCTCTGCCGAACAAACGTAAAAACCTGTTTTACAGGGCGGCGTGGGCGCGACAGAGAGAGGGCATGAGGTACATCATGTCCCAACACATGCACATGCAGTTTGCCCGCAGCACCATAAGAGCGCCTCCTGTAATTTGTTATATCATAGTATAGTGCGTTTTTCGAGGGATTGCTACTGTCAAATGTGACAAAATTGATGGATTCACCTTGGGAAATGTGACACGGGAGGCAGCGCGGCAAGAAAGATAACAAACACAAGGGGCTTCTTTGGCTGTTGACAGGAACTGCCAAAATCGGTAAACTGAAATAAGAAAACATTCTCGGCAAATATGCTTGATTTATTCGGAAATGCACATGAAAAGAGAAAGGAAATAACGTACATGAAGAAACCTTTTGTGACCCTTGATCAGCTCAACGAACTGGTCAAGCAGTATCCGACACCCTTCCATCTGTATGATGAAAAAGGCATCCGTGACAATGCGCGCCGTCTGCACAAGGCTTTTGCATGGAATCCCGGTTTCCGCGAGCACTTCGCTGTGAAGGCAACTCCCAATCCCCAGATTCTGAAGCTGCTGAAGGAAGAGGGCTGCGGCGTGGACTGCTCTTCTCTGACCGAACTGATGATGGTCGAGCGCTGCGGTTTTTCCGGCAGCGAGATCATGTTCAGCGCCAATGAGACGCCCGCTGAGGAGTTTGAACTGGCAGCCAAGCTGGGCGCCACCATCAATCTGGACGACCTGACCCATGTGGATTTCCTCCACGAGACCATCGGCTATATCCCCAAGAAGATCTCCTGCCGCTTTAACCCCGGCGGCATCTTCACGCTGGGTGAGAGCAAAGAAGGTTTTCAGGTTATGGATAACCCCGGTGATGCCAAGTACGGTCTGACCCGTCCTCAGATGACGGAGGCTTTCCGCAAGCTGAAGGAACTGGGCGCTGAGGAGTTCGGCATCCACTCCTTCCTGGCATCCAACACCATCTCCAACGACTACTATCCCACGCTGGCTGCCATCCTCTTCAAGGTGGCTGTGGAGCTGAAGGAAGAAACCGGCGCTCACATTACCTTTATCAATCTCTCCGGCGGCGTAGGCGTGCCTTACCGTCCTGAGCAGAAGGCCAACGATATTGCCATCATCGGTGAAGGCGTGCGCAAGGCCTACGAGGAGATTCTGGTGCCTGCCGGTATGGGCGATGTGTCCATCTGCACTGAGCTGGGCCGTTTTATGCTGGCTCCCTACGGTCATCTGGTGACCCGCGCCATGCACGAAAAGCACACCCACAAGGAGTATATCGGCGTGGATGCCTGCGCTGCAAACCTGATGCGTCCGGCAATCTATGGCGCTTATCATCACATTACCGTCATGGGTAAGGAAGACTGGGCCTGCGACCACAAGTATGACGTGGTGGGCGCCTTGTGCGAGAACTGCGATAAGTTCGCTGTGGACCGCATGCTGCCCCGCATTGACAAGGGTGATCTGCTGGTGATTCACGATACCGGCGCGCACGGTCACGCTATGGGCTATCAGTACAACGGCCGTCTGCGCTCTGCCGAGGTGCTGCTGTGCGAGGACGGCTCTTCCCGCCTGATCCGCCGCGCAGAAAATCCCGACGATTATTTCGCCACCTGCATTTGGTAAGACTGCCGAAAAGGCCGACCGGTTGTCCGGTCGGCCTTTTTTGTCGAAAAAGACAGGCTATTGACGCAGGGGATGGGTGGTGGTAGGATGAAGCAGAAAGAGAAGAGGGGGCGCGGTATCATGGAGAAGAAAAAGGGTACAGATCGGTGGGGTGTACCGCCCTACGGATGGGTCGTCATCATTCTGTCGGGCTTGATGGTCTGTCTGGTGCTTGGCCTGTGCAACGCACCGAAAAGTTTATATGTGCAGCCGGTGACCGAGGCGCTGGGTATTTCCCGCAGCGCGTATTCCGTTACTGACAGCTGCCGTTTTGCTGCCACGGCCGTGATGAATCTGTTTTTCGGCGCGCTGGTGGTCCGTTTCGGACCGCGCAAGCTGATTGCAGCGGGTTTTGCGTGCGCTGTGACGGCACTGGTTTTGTTTTCTGTGGCGCAGGACGTGTGGCTGTTCTACGTGGGCGGTGTATTGCTGGGTCTGGGCATCGCATGGACCACCACAACCATGGTGGGTTACGTGGTGAACCTGTGGTGCCGTGCGCGCAAGGGCACCATCATGGGTGCTGTGCTGGCCAGCAGCGGCGTAGGTGCTGTG
>JAFYMZ010000030.1 GCA_017548175.1 Clostridia bacterium
CATTGGCGCAGAACTGGGCCAGTTGGTGTCCAAAAAGACCCCCGTAGACATCGTGGTCACGCCGCTGGTCACCGTCATTACCGGCGGTCTGGTAGGACAGTTTACCGGCCCCTACATCAACGACTTTATGAAATGGCTGGGTGACATCATCAACTACGCCACCGAACTGATGCCGCTGCCCATGGGCATTATCGTGGCGGTCATCGTGGGTATGGTGCTGACGCTGCCCATCTCTTCTGCCGCCCTGTGCGTGATGCTGGGCCTGTCCGGTCTGGCAGGCGGCGCTGCCACCGCAGGCTGCTGCGCACAGATGCTGGGCTTTGCCGTCATCAGTTACTGCGACAACGGCTTTTCCGGCCTGATCTCGCAGGGTGTCGGTACGTCTATGCTGCAGGTGCCCAACATCGTGCGCCGTCCCCTTATTTGGGTGGCTCCCACGGTGGCCGGTGCCGTGGCAGGTGCTCTGTCCACGACGCTGTTCCAGATGACCAACGTACCGGCCGGTGCCGGTATGGGTACCAGCGGTCTGGTGGGCATCCTGACCACCTATGGCGCAATGGCGCCTGAGGTGGGCCCTACCGCCACGCTGATCGGTATTCTGGTAGTAGACATTTTCGTTCCCATTGTTGTCGCACTGGGTGTTGACCGTCTTATGCGCCGCATGAACTGGGTCAAGAAGGGCGACATGAAGCTGCAGAAGATCTGATGGAACGGATTTTTGAGACGATTTTGACCGCCATCCAACGCCACCCCAAGCGTCCCTTGCGGGTGGCCATTGACGGCGGCAGCGCATCGGGCAAGACCACGCTGGCCGATCGGCTGGGACGGGAACTGGGCTTCCCGGTGGTGCATATGGACGACTTTTTCCTGCCCCCGATGCTGCGCAGCGATGACCGACTGAATCAGCCGGGCGGCAACGTGCATTACGAGCGGTTTGCCGCCGAGGTGCTGCCGGGGCTGAAGACGGGCGCAGGCTTTTCTTACGGCGTGTTTGACTGCGGTGCGATGGCGGTCACCCATCGGCGGACGATCCCGCCCTGCGGGATCATCCTTGTGGAGGGCGCATACAGTCTGCATCCCGCGCTGGCGGATGCCTATGACCTGAAGATCTTTCTGCAGGTAGACCCCAAGCTGCAGGCCGACCGGGTCCTGCACCGCAACGGGCCGGAGAAACAGGCGGTATTCCTCGCCAAGTGGATTCCCTTGGAGCAGCGGTATTTCGCCGCCTGCAAGGTCAAGGACCGGGCCGATCTGGTGCTGGAAATCAAGGAATAACGAAACAGGCAGAGCAACGCGCTCTGCCTGTTTTTTCTATGTCAAAGGCCGCGGGCAAACTGCCCGCGGCCTTTGTCTGTATTCGTTTGCGGATATTTTAGCTAACGGTGGTGCCGGTTACGAAGCTGTAAACCACGATGGCGATGATGGCGATGGGAGCCACATACTTGATCAGCACGCTGTAAACGGGAGCCATTGCGAACTTGTTGCCCTCGGTGCTGCGCACTTCAGCAACAAACTTCTTTTCACCCCAGACCCAGCCGCACAGGATGCAGCTGCCCAGTGCAACCACGGGGATCAGCACACGGTCGGTGAGGAACTCCATAAAGTCGCCCATGATGGGATTGGTAACGCCGTTGGCGAAGTCCCACCAGATGCCCTTGATGTCGAAGGAAGCCTGGCTCAGGGTGTAAACGCTACCCACCAGATACATCACAACGCACAGGATGATGATAGCCTTCTTGCGGCTCCAGCCCCACTCTTCGTCAACGAAAGCGACCAGAGACTCTACCAGAGAGATGCAGGAGGTGATGGCTGCGAAGAAGAGCAGCAGATAGAACAGCAGGCCGAAGATGACGCCGCCGGGCATTGCCTCGAACACGCCGGCCAGAGAAGCGAAGGCGAAGCCGCCGCCCTTACCGACACCGCCTTCACCCATGGTGGCGAAGACAGCGGGCACGACGATGAAGCCGGCCAGCAGGGCAACTGCGGTGTCCATACCGCAGATCAGAGCGGTGTTCTTTGCCAGATTTTCTTCCTTGCCGACATAAGAACCGTAGGTGATCATAATGCTCATACCCAGAGACAGGGAGAAGAATGCCTGACCCAGTGCAGCCATAACGGTGGCACCGCTGACCTTGCTCCAATCCAGGGACAGCATATACTTCAGACCTTCCTGTGCGCCGTCCATAGTGACGGCACGGACCAGCAGGACGATCAGGATGAGGAACAGAGCGGGCATACCCACTTTGTTGAACTTTTCGATACCGCCGGAAACGCCCTTCAGAACGATGACAGCAGTCAGTGCCAGGAATACGGCTGCGAAGATCAGCGCGACCCAAGGTACAGAGGTCTCGCCGGTAGCGGCATTCAGGCCCAGCAGGTTATAGAAGTAAGGCAGGGGCTCTGCAAAGACCTTCTTTGCCTCGGTGGCGTAGCTGACGATGTAACGAACGACCCAGCCGCCAACGTGTGCATAATAAGAAGTGATGATGAAGGTGGTGATGATGCTCACATAACCCATCCACTTTGCCTTTTTGCCGCCCAGATCTTCATAGGTACCGGCTGCATTCTTCTTGGAAGCACGGCCCAGAGACAGTTCTGCCAGCATAACGGGCATACCGATCAACAGGACGATTGCGACATAAATCAAAATAAATGCACCGCCGCCGCCTTCATAGGCCTTGCCGGGGAACTTCCAGATATTACCCAAGCCAACTGCAGAACCTGCTGCTGCCAGGATAAAGCCGATCTTGCTGCCCCACTGGGCACGCGCTGCTTTTTGCTTGTGATCCATAATTTTCCTCTCTCTTTCTTACTAAAATAGTAAATATGACGCTATTATATAGTTTCGCTTGCATTTTGGCAAGCGAGAGATTATAATAGGTATATTACAAACTTTCATACCCCCTTCCTTATGCGATTTTTTCATCGCACAGGGAAAATATCAGACACGGGAGTGCCGATATGGATACGAGAAAACTGGAATCACTCATCGCCGCCGCCGAACTGGGCAGTTTTACCAAAGCTGCGCAGATCTTGGGCTATACCCAATCGGGGCTGACACATATGATGAAATCGCTGGAGCAGGAAATGGGCGTCCAGCTTTTGGTGCGTTCCCATACCGGCATTTCGCTCTCCCCCGCCGGCAAGCAATTGCTGCCCACCATCCGCCGCCTGCTGGATGCCGAAAAGGCTCTGCAGCAGGAAGTGGAGCAGCTGCAGGATGCCCATCGTGAGTCGCTGCGTATCGGTTCGTACTCCAGTATGGCAATGCATTGGCTGCCGCTGGCGCTGCAGCGTTTCCAGCAGGAACATCCCGGTGTTAATATTAATGTACGTATGGGCACCATTGAGGAAATTTATTCCTGGGTCCAGGACGGCACCGCCGACCTGGCCTTCGTCAGCCGGCAGGAAGGCTCCCGTATGAAGTGGATCCCCCTGAAGGAGGACAAGCTGGTGGCCATCCTGCCCCCCGACTATCCCGGCCCCATCCCCGACAAGTTCCCTTTGTCCGGATTTCAGGGTCAGCCGTTTTTGATGCCCAACTTCGGCTTCGAGCGTGACATTAATAAATGTCTGCGCGCCTACGGCGTTGAGCCCGACGTGAAACCCAGTTACGTGGATGACCCGGTGCTGATCTCGATGGTCGAGCACGGCTTGGGTATGAGCATGCTGAGCGAGCTGATCATGACCGGCCGCGAAAGCCGCGCACACGTGCTGCCCACCGATCCCCCCATCGCCCGCAGTCTGGGCATCATTCTGGACGAAAGCCGTCCCGCTTCGCCGCTGGCAATGCAATTTATTAAATGTGCCAAAGAAGCGCTCAGCGAGGCCGGAATGCTGTAACCGCAAACCATATCCAAACCGCCTGCAACCGACTGCGGTTGCTTGTATCTTGCGCCGGTTTGTGGTAGGATAACAGGCAGGAGTGATAAAACCATGCTGCACGTGATCTTATACGAGCCGGAGATCCCACAAAACACCGGCAATATTTCCCGCACCTGCGCCGCCACCGGCTGCAGCCTGCATCTCATCAAGCCGCTGGGCTTTGAACTGAGCGACAAATACTTAAAGCGCGCCG
>JAFYMZ010000031.1 GCA_017548175.1 Clostridia bacterium
ATTGAGGTGATCCACGATATCCAGCTCCAAGCCGCTTTGCGCCTGATTGTTCAGCGCAGTTTCCCGGCGCTTTAAGTCATATTGTCCACCGGTCATTTTCATCAAACGTACATTTGCTTTCCGGATGATCCGGTCAAAATATGTAGTCTGGATGAAGGTTTCCAACATCATTTTTTGCTGTCCGGGAATCGTGCCGTTGGCCGTGTTGGACAAGGCACGCATCCACGTCAAGGTTTCTTCCAGCCGCACCAGTTCCTCGGCCTTGCTCTGAATGTTTTGCTGCGAGCGGATATTCATAGCGATGCGAGTATTTACCGTCCGCAGTTTGCCGGCGAGTTCGGATTTCTGCGCCTGCCACGACAATTTCTGCGCCTCCTGTCCCGACACATCGATCACCGGCGCCTGTGCCAGTTGTCCGCGCAGCTGCTCTGCTGCTGCCGAAATGGCAGCCAGCTCTTTATCGCATCGGGCATATTGGGTTTCTACGCCGCTGAGGGCAGTCTGCAATGCCTGCAAGGACTTCCGCAGGTTTTGCAGCTCGGCCTGCGCTTCCGACTTGCTTTGATAAGTCAGCCGATCGGCCAGCGCCTGCTTTTGTTTTCCCAGCTCTTCACAGGAGGCCGTCAATGCGGCAATGGTTTCCTTTTCCGTATTTATCGCATGCAAAGCCCGAGACAAGGCGGTTTCTTTCACGGGAATCTCCCGATCCAGTTTCTCCTTGTACAGCGCATCACGATTCAAGCGAAGGAGGTCTTCCTGCAGCGCACTGACATCTGCAGAAACGGCAGTCAATTCGGCGGTCATTCTTTTTTTGGCCTCTGCCTCAGACAATTGACCAAACAACACGGAGATTTCTGCACGCAAAGCATCTTCCGCCGCAGTGACACGACCGCGCTGCTCATTGGCCGCGCTGCTGGCACGGGTCGCTTCTCTCTGCGCCAGATCCGCCCGATCTTTTGCCTGATTCACCTGCGCTTCGGTGGGCGCCTCGGCAGAAAGCTGCGCCGGCGCAGGATGAACAGTAGCGCCGCAAACAGGACAAGGCGCTCCATCTGTCAGTGAGGCCGCAAGAATGCCAGCCTGCTCGTCCAGAAAAGCTTTGTTCCGCTGCTCATAATCCTTTTGCAGTGCTGCTGCCCGTTCCGATGCAGCCAGATAGATCTGCTGCGCTTCACGCAGCTTTGCCCGGGTACTTTCCAGGGCAGAAACAGCAGTGGAAACACTCCGGAGCTTTTTCTGATACTCCTTCCGTTGGGTTTCCCTGGCGGTGGTTCGCTCAATTTCTGCAGAAACCGGCTCCAGCGCTTTTTGCCGGGCGGAAAGCTGCCGGATTTCTTCTTCCAGTTGCTTGTGCGTTTCCGCGGCGGCAGATTCCGCAGCTTTAGCAGCGGTCAAATCTTTTTGCGTCTTGGCATAGCTGCGTTCCAGCGTGTCCAACCGGTCATAATCTGCCAGCGACAGTTCCATCTGGGCGATTTGTCTGCCCAAGTCCTCCTGTTCGGGCAGGCTGGCCCGCCGGGTCTCCAACTCTTTCCGTAGTTGTGCAAGCAAAGTGATTTTTTCGGTCTGTTGTCTTTCGTAATCCGCAAGGGCGGCGCGGTTTTTTCCCACCTCCACCGCTTGCGAAAGGGTTGCTGTAATGGTTTCCAGTTCTTTTTCCACAGCCAACAGCTGCGTCTGCAGAGCTTCCTCCGCCATGTGATCCTCTTCCAGCAACTGGGTCAGAAGCGTCAGCACCTCGACAGTGGGCAGTGCACCTTCTTTGGCGGCTTCTGTTTGCAGGCGAAGCAGTGAATCCTCGTCACAAACAATACCCTCTACATACTGACGAATGCCCAGATTGGTTTCGTTCCACTGTTTCCCTACAGCGCCTGCGGCGTCTTTCAGTCGATTTTGCAATATGACATACAGGTCAGTCTTAAAGATGCTGCGGAAAATCTCCTGCCGCTCTTTGGTGCCGGCCAGCAGGAGTTTCAGGAACTCGCCCTGCGCGATCATCGCGATCTGCGCAAACTGGTCACGATCCAAACCGATGATTTCCTTGATTTTGGCGGTGACATCCCGGGGCTTGGTAACAGGGGTTCCATCGGGCAGAAGCAGGTGCGCCTCGGTGGCGCGCTTAATCAATTCGTCGTCCTTACCTTTGCCCCGCAATTTGGGACGGTATTGCTCGGGACTGCGCTTGACGGTATAGGTCTTACCGTTATACAGGAAGGTAAGCTCCACCTCGGTGAGGGTAGCGGCGTCGGCATATTTAGAACGCAGCATCGAAGCGTCGCGATTGTTGCCGCTGGCTTCGCCAAACAGCGCGAAGGTCACTGCGTCAAAAATCGTAGTCTTACCTGCGCCGGTATCACCGGTGATCAGATACAAACCGCTGGTGCCCAGACGCTCAAAGTCAATCTCTACCCGGCCGGCATAGGGACCAAAGGCGGATAATGTCAGTTTCAGCGGTCTCATTGCAGTTCCTCCTGAATCGTTTCGATCAGTTCCTGTGAATAAGCCTTCTGCCGGGGGCTCATCGGCTGACCGTTCATCTTTTCATACAACTCACAGAACAGTTCCAGCGGAGATTTCTGCCGGACATTTTCCGCACCGTCAACCGTGCCGTGGTTACGGGTACGGGTATTGTCGTAAGTGAGTTTCATCAGGTTCGGATAGATGACACGCAAGCGCGCGGCAGCTTCCGGCACATCCTCTTCATCGGTGAGGATGATATGCAGATAATCGTGGGTAGCAGTGCCCTGATAAGTTTCCTTTGCCGTCAGCATCTGATAGGTGCCGCGGATTTCCCGCATATCGCGCAAGGGAATCAGGGGCACGGTATGCACGGACACACAGCCCTTTTCCCCCAGTTCCACCACGGTCACGCTCTTCTCATGCGCGCATTCCGAGAAGGAATATTTCAGCGGCGTACCGCAATAGCGGATCTTGCCCGGGACAATGTCCTGGGGATTGTGAATGTGTCCCAGCGCCACATAATCAAATGCCTCAAACACCGCGGCATCAATATTATCGGTGCCGCCGACACTGATTTCTTCCGATTCGCAGCGGGATGCACCGGTGACAAACTGGTGGGTCAACAGGACATTTCTTCCTGTTGAATCAATTTTCATCTGCTCGATTGCCACCCGCACAGCATCGGTATAGCTTTCGATGGCTTCTTCCGGGAAAAACCGGCGGACGTGAATGGGTTTCACAAAGGGAAGCAGATAGACCCGTACTGCGCCGTAGTCATCGGATAGCGTTATGGGTGTTACCGTACCATTATAAACCGGAGACAGATGAATCCCTTTCCCTTCCATCAGACGACCACCAAACGCAAGGCGCTCGGCACTGTCGTGGTTGCCGCTGCTGATGAATACCTGCAAGGAACGCCCCGCCAGGCGGACAAGGAAATCATCCAACAATTCCACCGCCTCTGCAGAAGGCACAGACTTATCATACACGTCACCGGGGATCAGCACAGCATCCGGCTGTTCCGCATCTATGATACGCAAGATCTGCGTCAGAATATAGGCCTGGTCCTCCACCATAGAAATCTCATTGACCCGCTTGCCCAAATGCAGGTCGGATAGATGAATCAGTTTCATAGTTGCGCCTCCGGTAAAAGATTATTTGTATTATAACAGATTTCGCCGGAGGGAACAACCATTCCGGCGGAAGCGCAAAACTTTCGTCGCGCAATAAATATCCACCCGCATAGCGGGTGGTATTTCATTTTCGGGCATAGCCCTAATAAAACTGGCGGCGCACAAGTGCGCTTTTTATTGGCCTGCCAG
>JAFYMZ010000003.1 GCA_017548175.1 Clostridia bacterium
CAGTTGGTGGTGCAGGATGCGTTGCTGACCACCTGCATATCGGGGGTGTAAGTATCGTGGTTTACGCCCATAACGAACATGGGAGCGTCGGCGCTGGGAGCGGTGATGATGACCTTCTTGGCACCGGCGTGGATATGATCCATAGCCTTGTCCATAGTGGTGAACTTACCGCTGGATTCGATGATGTACTCTGCGCCCAGTTCGCCCCAGGGGATCTCGCGAGGCTCGTGGCAGTTATAGATCAGGGTTTCCTTGCCATTGACAATGATGCTGTGATCGGTGATCTGGATATCACCCTTGAAGCGGCCGTGGACGGTGTCGTACTTCAGCAGATACTCAACATAATCGGGGGTCAGACGGGGACCGTTCATTGCAACGAACTCGACATCGTCGCGGTCGATTGCCAGTCGGAAGATCAGACGGCCGATACGACCGAAACCGTTGATACCAATTTTGATTGCCATAGTAGGAATCCTCCATTCCATGTTTTTCTGTATTCTTTTTTTATCAGGGGAAAATAAAACATACTTTCTTACCAATATTATAACAGGCAAGTTTCAGAAAAGCAACCCGCACGGGATGTGTCTTTTTTACAAAAAAGCTACTTGTAAAAGATCGAAAAATATACTATATTAAAAATGTGTCGAAAAAAGATAAAAAACAGCGAAAGGGGAGAAAAGCATGACGGAACGATTCTTTTCCGGTAAGGAAAGCAGCTTTGTTCTCCTGTGCAGCCCCGGCGGAAGAGTATTGTACAGCAGTCCGGAACTGGACCGGCTGATGGGACATCCCATGCTGGAGCGGCATTTTTATGATGAATTGAACAGTGATGAACTCTCCCGTTTGATGGAGGTCTTGCAGGATCAGCGCGTGCGTATGCAGTGCAAGATGGAAGGGAAGCTGTTTTTCTTGGTGGCAGAAAAAGCGGAGGCCGGGATCCGGATCGAACTGTTTCCGCTGGATATGCCCGGTGAGCCGTTTATGGAGCAGGTCAGCGGACAGTTTTTCTGTCGGGAACTGGCGGGATATCTGGCAGCAGCGCTGCCGGCTGCCCAGCGCCTGATGAAAAACGTGCCGGAAGAACTGCAGCGGGATGCGGCCGTGGTGCTGCGCAGCGGTTTTTGTCAGATGCGTCTGCAGCGGGATCTCAGCGAAATGCTGGCGATCCAGGGCGGCGAAGTCCGGTTGTATGTGCGTGAGGAAAATGCCTGTGCCATGCTGCAGGAAATCGCAGAAGAGGTGCGGCCTTATTGCGCAACATTGGGCATTGAACTGCGCTGTATTGTGCCGGCGGAGCCCGTCCTGTGCACGTGTGATAAGCAGCGGGTACGGCGCATGCTGTATCAGCTGATCAGCAATGCCATTAAGGCGCAGCCGAAGGGCGGACAGATCACGCTGTCGCTGAAAGAGCGGGAGAGAGAGATCGTCCTGTCGGTCAGCGATTTGGGCTGCGGCATTCCGGCGCAGGATATGGAGACGGTGTTCCGCAAGTATGCGACCGCAGATCCCACATCGGGCAGCAGTCTGGGCGGCGTAGGCCTGGGCTTGCCCTTGGCCAAGCAGATCGCGCAGCTGCACGGCGGCCGACTGATGATACTCAGCGAAGAAGGCTCCGGCACGGCAGTTTCCGTGACGCTGCCGAAGGTGGCGCGGGGCGAAGTGATGCCCTTGGGAATGCAGGCGCCGGTTTACAGCGGCGGTTTTGAACCGGCAAAACTGGAACTGGCTACGGTGTTGCCCAGCACCTGTTATCTGAATAAAGAAGAATAAAAGAAGACCTTGCAGTACATAAAAACTGCAAGGTCTTTTTTCATTCGGAATCGGATTCCGGGAGGATTTCTTCGGTGGAGAGATCTTCCGACGGTTCCGGGTCGGTAGGAGCTTCCGAGACTTCCTCTGCGCCAGAAGTTTCTTCGGCATCGGTGGATTTCGGCATTGCCACCTGCTGGACCGGATGCAGCAGCGGCGGCAGCAGCAGCAGGCTCGCGCCGGCCATTCCCAGTAAAGTGGCTGCATTCATATCGGCGGCGCGATAAAGCTGTTCGCGGGCGAAGAGCAGCATACACAGTTCCATCACACAACCGGCCAAGGGAAGCAGCGACCAAAACCGCTGCACGTGGGGCGAGCGGGTTTTATATTTGCTGCTGGCGGTCAGGAACAAGCCAAACAGCAACAGAACCAGCACCACGATTTCAAAACAGAAGTCGCGGACGCTGGGGTGATAACTGTTGGCCCGGTAAAAGGTCATCAGTTGTGCGCACAGGAAGAAGACGGGGAGCATCGCAAAGGGCGCGGAACGCGGATGCAATTCTCCCACCAAAAGGCGTAGACCGCAGGCAACCGCTGCCAGCAACGAGGCAACCACCAACAGGAAGGAGAAAATCATACCGTCGCGGATGAACTGGGGCACGCGCAGTACCGCAGCGGTAAAAAAGCACAGGGCAGCGGCGGCCGCGGTAAGGCGCTGCAGAGGAACGGCGGTGGGGGTGTTTTGCTGATAACGGCCGCCGTCATTGCGAATCAAACCGGAGGCGAAGAACAAAAAGCCGGTCATCAGGACGGTCAGCATCAAAATGGCCCACAGGGGTGCGGACACGGTGCGCACGAAATACATCAGAAAGCCGGCCAATACGGCGCAGCTGAGCGATATGATAAAGAGGATTTTTTCTTTGAGCATAGCGATTCTCCAATCAACAGAAGGGACAAGGGGTTCTATCCGGATTGCCGATG
Source organism: Clostridia bacterium (assembly GCA_017548175.1). The sequence goes on from JAFYMZ010000003.1 coordinate 2,731, forward strand.
GCATACATTGGGGAAAAGAGACGGATTGCCACTGGCGACGGATCAAAAAAAGTATAGCACACTTTGCTGCGAAAAGGAATGAGTTCCGTGAAGAAAATCTTGATTTTTACCTTGATGGCCGCGGCTGCGGCACTGCTGATGCCTCTTTGGGTGCTTGGGATGGGACAGGCTGCGCCGCCGCTGCCGCCGGAACAATCGGGGGACTCCGCGCCGGAGGCATCGGTGCCCGATGACGGGGCACAGTACGATGCGACCCATACGGTGACGGTGTGCATTGGGGATACGGTACAGGAAATGACGCTGGAGTCCTATCTGGTCGGGGTGCTGGCGGCCGAGATGCCGGCGGCTTTTCCGGCAGAGGCGCTGAAAGCGCAGGCGGTGGCGGCGCGTACATATACCCTGTATAAAGAAGATCTGTACGGGCGCGACGGGGCAAAGGCTCCGGCATCGCACAAGGGCGCGGTGCTGTGCGATGATTCCGGTCATTGCAAGGCCTATTGCGATCTTGCGCAGCGGGCGCAGGATCTGTGGGGCGCCAATCGGGATTTTTATCAGAGTAAAATTACGGCGGCGGTACAGGATACCGACGGACTGGTGATGGTGTACGAAGGGAAACCCATTGCGGCGGTGTTCCATGCGGCTTCGGCGGAAAAAACCGAGGCGGCGGTGGATGTGTGGGGCAATGCGGTGCCCTATCTGGTCAGCGTCAGCAGTCCCGGCGGCGAAGCATCCTCCTCTTATTATGCCACGGTGGAATTGCTGCAAAGTGATTTTGCGGCCGCCTTTACGGCGGCGCATCCGGAGGCCAAGCTAACGGGGGCGGCTTCCGGTTGGTTTGCCGACATCAAACGGTCGGAGGCGGGCGGCATTGTTTCGCTGAAGGTGGGCGGTGTGCAGGTGGAAGGGCGGGAGATCCGCTCGCTGGCCGGGCTGAACAGTACCAATTTTACGGTGGAGGCAAGGGAAAGTCTGCTGATCTTTTCCACCACCGGCTACGGTCACGGCGTGGGTATGAGCCAGTACGGCGCCCGGGCCTTGGCGCTGGAAGGTCAAAATTTTGAATCGATTTTGAAACATTATTATACCGGCGTGGATTTGTTGTTAAAATCGTCTGCGACAGAATAAACGCAGAGGATTTCGGCAAAGATAATGCCGGAGGTGCAGCAAAATGAAAGGAAGAAGACGTGGAATCGGCCCGTTTTTGCGGTTTATGGAGACCAAAGGATTTTATCTGGTACTGGCGGTCTGTGTGATCACCGTAGGTGCGGCCGGATATGTGATATTTGGCAGGGGCACACCTGCGGGAAATGTCGTGGACCGGGAAGAGGTCATGCAGGAGGAAGAACTGGAGGTCGATGACCCCAAATTGGAAGAGATCCCCGACAAGCCTACGGCAGAAGTGCCGGACGCTGAACCGGAGAAAGAAACGCAGACGGAACCGGAACAGCCGGATACACAGGTGAACAATCCGGTCTCGGTGCCCAAGGTCGTTTATGCAAAACCGGTAGACGGCAAGGTGATTCGGGAGTTTTCCGGTGATACGCTGGTGAAGGATGACACCATGGGAGATTGGCGTACCCACAACGGCACGGATTTTGCCTGTGCAAAGGATGCGAAGGCGGTGGCCTTTGCGGCCGGAACGGTCACCGAAGTGAAGGAGCAGGGGCTTTACGGTCTGTGCGTCACCGTGGACCACGGGAACGGCCTGCAGAGTATGCTGGCGGGCTTGGCGACCTGCAAGGTGAAAGTGGGGGCGAAAGTGACCTGCGGACAGGAGCTCGGCACTTGTGCCGGCAACTTGGAGGCGGAAAGCGCGCAGGAGAGCCACGTGCATCTGGAAGTCACCCAGGCAGGCAAGTATATTGACCCCATGCGTTTGATCGGGAAATAAGAAACGGCAGCCGAAGGGAGTAAAATGCCCGTCGGCTGTTTTGTTTCCGTTGCACAAGGGCAACACCTGTGGTACAATGAAAAAAACGCCCTTGGGAGGGATCTTGATGAGAGCAATGCGACGGAAAGACCGGCAGATCACGGATGCGGAAAAGATCCGCGACATTATTCTGGACAGTCAGTGCTGCCGTTTGGGTTTTTGTGACGAGGGGGAAGTGTATATCGTGCCCCTGAGTTTTGGCTATGCGGAAGAGGATGGCAAGCAGGTGTTTTACTTCCATAGCGCATGCGAAGGCCGCAAGGTGGATCTGGTGAAAATAGCACCCAAGGTGGGCTTTGAAC
>JAFYMZ010000032.1 GCA_017548175.1 Clostridia bacterium
CAAACATCGCGGCTTCCTTGCCCAAAATCCGAGCAGCCTCCGCCTCCAACAGATTGGTGGTGGGGTCATCCTGATATACGTCATCGCCCACAGCAGCCTGCCACATGGCCTCACGCATGGCCTTGGTGGGTTGGGTCACAGTATCGCTTCGCAAATCAATATAGCGTTTTTCTTCCATTGTGGATCCCTCCGCATTCTTTTTCACATTCCCGCCGCAGGAAGTTCTTTTCCCGCAGGATTTTTGATATATTCATTATAACACGGTCTTTTCCAATTGACAACTGCCCCCAAAAAAGTATATGATAAAAGCAAGAATATGCCCCTGAAAGGAGCGACTTTTTACATGAATCAAATGCAACTGATTCTGCAGATCATCGCCAGCTGCGACGAAGCCCTGCGCGATGCCTTCCTCCGCCGTATGGACGCCGCCGTACTCATCGCAAAGAACAAGATGGAACAGGGTGACGCCATCTTCAATCCCGCGCAGGAAGAAGCCGTTCTGCGCCAGATCACCTTTGATTTGGCTCCCGACCTGCGCCTGCGCGCCGAATCTCTGTGGAGAAACCTGACCCGTATGAACCGCGGCCGTCAGTACCGCTATTTTATCACCAATGCCCCCGACCTGAAACTGATCCACGAGCCCGATATGCGCAAGGATATGCCTGCCGGCAAGATCCTCTGTGCCGCCCGTGATGCCGCCGCCATCGAGGCCGCCTGCGGCATGCCCACCATCCCCTGCGAAAGCAGCTATGACGCGCTGCCCCGCCTGCTGGATGGCGATGCCGAATATGCCGCCCTGTGTGTGGATCGCCTGTACGATACCCAGGCGCTGTACAGCAGCATTTACAACAAGCGCGTCTACATCAACAACCTGTACGCCACCGAAGACGGCCGTCTGGTGGTGCTGATGAGCCGCAACCTGATCAACGCCGAAGAAAACTCCATCGTCAGCGTGGCCTTTGCCATCCGGATGGATCAGCCCGGTGACCTTGCCCAGACGCTGTCCATCATGGCCGAGGCCAAGATGAATCTGGAGTACCTGCAGGTCAAGACCAACGACATTGCCGCCGACGACAGCCGCAATATCAACATCGTCTTTGCCGAAATGTCGGTTTCCAGCCTGACCGCCACCGACGTGCGCACCGCACTGCTGCAGATGGAGCAGGAACTGCCCTTCTTCCGTGTGATGGGCTACCGCGTCAGCGTCTGATCGCAACAAAAACACACAACAGCCCCGAGGCACACGCCTCGGGGCTGTTCTTTGTACGGTATGTTTTATTCTCGCTTATCCCTTATCCTCCGGCAGCAGCGCCCGGGGTTCTTTGCCGATGTAGGTCGCAGTTTTGTGCAGAGTGCCTTTCTTTCATTTATGCCGCAAACCGCGCCTTTTATCCAAACCGGATCATCCGCTTGTACACGCCGGGATGAGAATCGGGAATGAAAGTGGCGCCGCAGATCTTCTCGTAAAATCCCCGGGCATCCCCCACCCAACCGATGATGGCATAGCCGTAACCCAGTTCCCACATGGCGTGCAAACTGGCCAGCGTCAGCGCCGCACCCACGCCGCCGGCACGGCAGTCGGACTGCACGCCCACCGGTCCGAAATAATTCTTCGCCGTAGCTTCAAAACAGGCAAAGCCGATGATCGCCCTGTCCTTCACCGCCACATAACAAGTGGCAGGCTGGGTGCTCAGCGCCACGGTACACTCCTGCTTCCAGCCCTGTCCAAACTCCCGCTCCACAAAATCCAGCACCTTGCCCCGATCGGGGGACAGTACGCGCTTGATGGAGATCCCCTCTGCCGCCAGCTTGTCCAGCAGCGGCCGGTGGTCGGGCAGATCGTACAGCTTTACCAGCATATCACCCTTTACGATGTCGCTCATATCGGCTCCTTATTCCAGTGCCAGCAGGCGCACCTGACTGACGCCATCCAGCTTGCCCAGTTCGTCCACCACCTGTGCCAGCGGCACTTCCAGATCGGAAATATCCAGCGACAGAGTCACGTTTGCCTGCTCATGAATGGGCAAGCTCTGGGTGATGGTCAGAATGTTCAGCTGATAGCGGCTCAGCATATTCAGCGTCGTAGACAGAATGCCGCGCTCGTGCGACAGCATCATAGACAGCACTGCCTTACGGCCGATGGTCAGTTCAGACGGCTCGATCACATAGTCCTTATATTTATAAAAGGTGCTGCGAGAAATGCCGGCCTGCCGTGCAGCCTCGCTGATTTCCTTTACCTTGCCCGTCTCCAGCAGACGCTTGGCATCCAGCACTTTTTCATAATAATCCGGTAAAATGCTTTTGTGAATGATAAGATAATTCTGCAGCATAAATCTATCTCCTTTTTCGCGGATTTTCGTAAAAAAAGACCTTGCTTTTCCTTGGGTTATATGATACACTGTTTCCATCGAAAAATCAAGTGTTTTTCTCAAACGGACAAATCTTTTTTGGAGGCTTCCTATGAAATACGCGTTGCTTGGCTTCGGCACCGTAGGTGTCGGCGTCTATGAAATGACAGATAAATTACCCGCGCTGCATTGCGAAAAAGTTCTGGTCCGCACCGA
>JAFYMZ010000033.1 GCA_017548175.1 Clostridia bacterium
ATTCCGCCACGGGCAGGCCGGTCAGGGGGCTGACAGGGCCGCTGTAAGGCGGATCCTGCGTGGTGCCGCTTTCGTTGCCGGTGCCGCTTTCGTTGCCGGTGCCGGATTCGTTACCGGAACCGCTTTCGTTGCCGGTACCGGATTCATTGCCGGCGCCGCTGCCCTGCTCATTGCCGGCAGGGTCATCACCGGTTTGGGGCGTGCCGCAGGCGGTCAGGCAGGTGACCAGCATCAGGAGGGCCAGACAGAGGGCCAGCATACGTCTTACATTCATCAAGGATGCCTCCTTTTCGCAAGGGCTTGTTTCTTGCTCTCATTGTAGCATAGCCGCCCGACAATGAAAAGCATTTTTTGTCGTCGGGACTGGAAGTTTCCGGCAAAACGCCGCCCGTTGTTTTGGGTTCTCTTTACCGCGTCTGTTCGGCAAGGCCGTAAAAGCGCAGGGCGTTTTCCGTGGTGATGCGCGCCATCTCTTCGGGGGTCAGGCCGCGGAGCTCTGCCATTTTCTGCAGGCTGTACTTCATCAGACCGGAATCATTTCGCTTGCCGCGATGGGGCACGGGGGTCAGGTAGGGGCAGTCGGTCTCCAGCAGCAGGCGCTCCAGCGGCACGCTGCGGATGACCTCGTGGCTGCGGCGGGCGTTGTCAAAGGTGATGACGCCGTTGAAGCCCAGATAATAGCCCAGCTGCACCAATTCCCGGGCGGTTTCGGCAGAGCCGGAGTAGCAATGGTACACGCCGCGGCACACCTTGTGCTGCCGCACCACTTCCAGCACGTCCTGACAGGCTTCCCGCTCGTGGATGACCACCGGCATCTGCAGGCGGCCGGCCAGTTCCATCTGACGGACAAACACCTGCCGCTGCACGTCACGGGGAGAGAAGTCGTAGTGGTAGTCCAGACCCATCTCGCCCAGCGCCAGCACCTTGGCGTGGCGGCTCATCTGCTCCAGTTCTGCATAGTCGGCGTCAACAGCATCGGCGGCATTGTGGGGATGGATGCCCACCACGGCATAGACGTGGTCGTGAGCCTCGGCCAAGGCGATGCTCTGCCGGGAGGTGGGCATATCGCAGCCGATGTTGCAAATATAGCCCACACCCTGTTCGGGCATGGAAGCCAGCAGGGTGTCACGGTCCTTGTCAAAACGGCGGTCGTCGTAATGGGCGTGGGTATCGAATAAAATCATAGCAGTTCCTCCTGTTGAGAAAACAGGGCCACCGGGAGTTCCCCGATGGCCCTATCAAGCACAGTTTAGCAGAGTTTTGCGCCGGCGGGGATGTTGTCATCCAGCATCAGCAGGTTCAGGCGCTCTTCGCCCTTCTCCTTATGGACGGCGGAGATCAGCATACCGCAGCTCTCCTGACCCATCATCTTGCGGGGAGGCAGGTTGGTGATGGCCACCAGCGTCTTACCGATCAGGTCCTCGGCCTTGTAGAACTTGGCAATGCCGGACAGGATCTGACGGGGGGTGCCGGTACCGTCATCCAGCGTAAACTTCAGCAGCTTTTCGCTCTTCTTGACGTTTTCGCAATGGACTACCTTGACCACGCGGAAGTCGGACTTGCAGAAGGTGTCGAAGTCCACGTTTTCCTCGGCATAGGGCTCGAACTCCACGGCGGGCAGTGCGGCCTTGGCCTTGGCCTCGTTGAAGGCGTTGACTTCTTCCATCTTCTTGGCGGCATCCAGACGGGCGAACAGGATCTCGCTGGGAGCCAGCGTATGGCCGGCGGGGATCAGACCGAAGGTGGTCAGACCCTCCCAATCGCTGAGCGGCAGGTTCAGCTGCTGGAAGATGCGGTCGCCGGTCTCGGGCAGGAAGGGACGCAGCAGGGCTGCGGAGATGCGGATGCTCTCCAGCAGGTTGTACAGGACGGTGTCCAGACGCTCCTTCTTCTCGGGATCCTTGCCCAGAACCCAAGGCATGGTCTCGTCGATATACTTGTTGGCACGGCGCAGCAGGGCGAAGATCTCGTCGATGGCATCGGCCACCTTCAGCTCGTCCATCTTGGCCTCCACCTTGGCGGGAGTGGCCTTGGCCAGCTCGATCAGTTCCTCGTCGATGGCATCGGGTGCGCTGTGGGTGCCGATGACGCCGCCCTGGTACTTGTGGCACATATCCATGGTGCGCTTCACCAGATTGCCCAGAATGTTGGCCAGATCGGAGTTGATGCGCTCGATGAGCAGCTCGTAGGTCAGGGTACCGTCGCTGGCGAAGGGGATCTCGTGCAGCAGGTAGTAACGGACGGGGTCCACGCCGAACAGGTCGACCAGATCGTCGGCATAGATCACGTTGCCCTTGGACTTGCTCATCTTGCCGTCGCCCACCATCAGCCAGGGATGACCGAAGACCTGCTTAGGCAGGGGGATATCCAGTGCCAGCAGCATAATGGGCCAGTAGATGGTGTGGAAGCGCAGGATGTCCTTACCGATCAGGTGGACGTTGGCGGGCCAGTACTTCTTGTAGGTCTCGCCGTGGTCGCCGTCCACGTCATAGCCGGGCAGGGTGATGTAGTTGCTCAGTGCATCGATCCACACGTAGACCACGTGCTTGGGATCGAAGTCCACAGGAACGCCCCAAGTGAAGCTGGTACGGGAGACGCACAGATCCTGCAGGCCGGGCTTGAGGAAGTTGTTGACCATCTCGTTCTTACGGGCCTCGGGCTGGATGAACTGGGGGTTCTCCTCGATGTGCTGCATCAGGCGGTCGGCGTACTTGCTCATCTTGAAGAAGTAGGCCTCTTCACGGGCGGGCTTGCAGGGGCGGCCGCAGTCGGGGCACTTGCCGTCCACCAGCTGGCTCTCGGTCCAGAAGCTCTCGCAGGGGGTGCAGTACATACCCTCGTAGTGACCCTTGTAGATATCACCCTGATCGTACAGCTTTTTGAAGATCTTCTGCACCTGCTTGACGTGGCTTTCCTCGGTGGTGCGCACGAAGCGGTCGTAAGATGTGTTCATAACGTCCCAGATGCGCTGGATCTCTGCAGCGATGTCGTCGACGAACTGCTGGGGGGTAACGCCCTGCTCTTCGGCCTTCAGCTGGATCTTCTGGCCGTGCTCGTCGGTACCGGTCTGGAAATACACGTCATAGCCGTTCAGTCTTTTGAAACGGCAAATGGCATCTGCCAGCACGATCTCGTAGGTATTGCCGATGTGGGGCTTACCGGAGGTATAGGCGATGGCAGTGCTCAGATAATACTTCCCTTTGTTCATTGATATCACCTCATAGAATACAGGCGGCAGGGCCGCCGAATCAATCATACCCTATATTATAACAGTTATTTTTCCGTTTTACAATGCGTTTTCCGGGGGAAATTGGGCAAACTTCACTGGATATGCGCCGGTGACCGGGTCGCGGGGCGCGTCATAATCGGCATAGGCCGTTTTCCGCGCGCCGTACAGCAGGGCAACGCCCCGGCGCACGCCCGGGCGGCTGCGGGTGGCGGGGTCGGCCTCCAGCGCGATCTTGGCGCGGCGCAGCAGCGGGTCTTCCCGATACAGGCATTTGGGCAGGCGGCCGTCGCCGCGGGTGGCAAGGGCATCCAGCACCAGCGCATCCCGCAGGCCGTCGGCATCCACCCCGGGCAGAGCGGCAAGGGTGCGCTGCACCAAGGCGGTATAGTCCTCCAGCGACAGACCTCCTGTGCCGGCAGCGGCGGTGCCCACCCGTACAAAGATCTCCATAGGCGGCAGGCCGGTGGCCCGCAGGGCGTAATCCAGCGTATGGGCAAAGCGGCCGCTGTTGTACAGTTTATCCAGCGCGGATTCTGCCCGGTGGAGATAGGCCAAATCGTCAGCCGTCAGCCACGGAGTGTCGATGACCTCGTAGGGGGCGTCCTGCCGGAAGCGGCAGGGGTAGGCATCCGGCTCTTCGCGCATGGCGGCGCCGGGCAGCAGTTTCAAAAAGCCCAGCTGCAGCATATGGGGCCGCAGGGCAAAAGCCCGGTGGAAGCCCTCCACAAAGGTTTGCAGGTCTTCGTGGGGCAGGCCGGCGATCAGATCCAGATGCAGGTGCACGGTGCCCAAGTCCAGCACTTGCCGCACGCGGCGCACCACGGTGTGCAGGTCGGTGCGGCGGCGGACGGCGGCAAGGGTGGCTTCGGAGAAGCTTTGCAGACCCACTTCCAGCTGCACCGCGCCGGCAGGCAGTTGCGCCAGCAGGGCGATCATCCCGTCACTGAGCAGGTCGGCCGCCACCTCGAAGTGGATGCACAGGCCGGCAGGGATGCCTCTGCCCTGCTCTTGCAGGATGAAGCGCAGCAGATCCTCGGCGCGGCTGCGATGGGCATTGAAGGTGCGGTCCACCAGTTTCAGTACCCGGGGACGGGCGGCAGCCAGCGCCAGCAGATCGGCTTTGGCGCGCTCCAAATCAAACCAGCGGGCGGTGCCGCACTGGCCGGACAGGCAAAAGGCGCAGCGATAGGGGCAGCCGCGGCCGGTTTCCAGATAGGCGATGCGGTCGGCGGCAGCCGACAGGTATTCGGGAATGCATAGCGAGGGCGGGTCAGCGGCTGCCGTGCAGGCGACCCCCTCCCGAATGCTGCCGTCGGGCAGGCGGCAGGTGAGGCTGGGGACGGCGGTGATGTCCGTGCCTGCCGCAAGGGCATCACACAGGGCGGCAAAGGCCCATTCGCCCTCGCCGCAGAGGATGCCGTCGGCATCGGGCAGCGCTGCCAGTCGGGCGGCGCTGTGGGGGGTGACTTCCGGGCCGCCCAGCACCACGTAGGCATGGGGCAGCCGCGCGCGCAGCAGGGGCAGCAGTTCCATCACCCGGGAAATGTTCCAGATATAGCAGCTGAGGCCCACCAGCCGCGGGTCGGTGGCGGCAATGCGGTCCGCCACTGCCTGCACCGGTTCATTTACCGTGCCGGACACCACCTGACAGGCGATGGGCCGGGCGCAAAAGGCCCGCACACCGGCCAGCAATGCATAAGGGGCCGGTGTGACGTGCAGGTATTGAGAACTGAGGGCGCAGAGGGTGACGGGATAGGCTGCCGACATAGAAACTCACTCCTGATCGATGGCAGGGAAACTTTTTCGCAGATAAATCAGATACCCTGTGCAGAGGGCGATCTGCACCAAGGTGGATGCGGGGGTGGCCAGACCCACGCGGAAGAGGGACACGGGCTGGATCTTGCTGAGGAAATAGGACACGGGGATGCGCACGCCAAAGGCGCCCACGATGCCTTGGATCATCACGAAGCGGGTCTTGCCGCAGCCGTTGAAGAAACCGATGTAGCAGAACAGGAAGGCTACGAACAGGGTATCCACCGCGTAGGCCTGCAGATAGTCGGCAGAGGCGCGGGCAACGGCAGGATCGTCGGTGAAGATGTGGGACAGTTCCACACCGAACAGGAACACGACGGTGGCCATCAGGATGCCGCAGAGGAAGGACGCGCCCATACCCAGCGCCATGGCCTTTTGTGCGCGGTTGGGCTTGCGCGCGCCCATATTCTGTCCGGCAAAGGCAGAGAGGGACTGGGAGAAGGCAGAGGGCACCAGCATAATGAAGGAACACAGTTTCTGCGCCACGCCCACACCGGCGGAGGGGGCAAGGCCCAGACCGTTGACGATGGTGAGGATGACCAAAAAGGAAATGCCCACCAGCAGTTCCTGCAGAGCGATGGGGGTACCCAGACCGACCACGCGGCCCAGAATGGCGCCATCCCAGCGGATGAACCGGCGTTCAAAGGGGAACGGCAGGCCGCGGCGGCGGATGACGAACAGGCACAGCACCACGCTGATGCCCTGCGCCACCACGGTGGCGATGGCGGCACCGGCGGCGCCCATATCAAAGACGCCTACCAGCAGCAGGTCGCCGATGATGTTGGCCACACAGGCGATGGCCACCGACAGCAGCGGCGTTTTGGAGTCGCCCATACCGCGGAACACGCTGCCCAGCAGGTTATAGGCCACGATGAACAGACTGCCCGCGCCGCAGATGCGGACATACTGGGCCGTTTTGGCAAAGGCCTCGGCGGGGGCTTTCATCAGGGCGGACAGACCCTCGGCGGCAGACACCTGCAGCAGGGTCACCAGCAGACCGATGACGGCAAACAGGCAGATGGAGGCACCGATGACCTTGCCGGCATCCTGCCCCTTGCCCTCGCCGATGCGCTGGGCAATGAGCACGGTAACACCCATGGCAAAGCTGGTGACCACGATGGTAATGGTATGTAAGATCTGGCTGCCGGTGGAGACGGCGGACATATCGGCAGCGGTGCCGAAGCGGCCCACCACCAGCAGGTCTACCGCGCCGTAAGCCGCCTGCAGGCACAGGGCGAGAAACACCGGGCCGGCAAAGCGCAGCAAGGAAGACAGGATGGGGCCGCTTAAAAAGTTTTGTTTTTGAGACATAGACGGAAAACTCCTTGATCGGGCAGAACAAATCGGGGCGATGGCCGCCCCGATTTGCAGGATTGTTCAAATTACAGCTGTCCCTTGCGCAGCACCATACCGGCGCGAGCGCCGGTGTGCACGCCGTCCTTGGCGGTCAGCACGCCGTTGACCCAGACACGGAGGATGCCTTTGCAGGCCTGCTGGGCGTTCTGGAAGGTGGGGGTGTCCTCCAGCTCTTCAAAGTTGAAGAGCACCAGATCGGCACGCATACCGGTACGGATCAGGCCGCGGTCGTGGATGCCCAGACGGGCGGCAGGCATACTGGTCATGCGGCGGATGGCTTCTTCCAGCGGGAAGAGCTTGCGCTGGCGGCAGTAGTAAGCCAGCACGCGGGGGAAGGTGCCGTAGTTGCGGGGATGGGGCTTGCCGGGATGCTGCAGGGACATGGCTTCGCCGTCGGAGCCGGTCATCACGAAGGGATTGACCATAATGGTCTCGATATCTTCTTCGCAGATGCCGTAGTTGACTTCGCTGGCACGGCCTTCGGAATCCAGCAGGATCTCAAAGACGGCTTCGCTGCCGGTGACGCCCATAGTCTCGGCGATCTCCAGCACGCTCTTGCCGATGACCCACTCGAACTTGCCGGGACGGGTCCAGGAGACCACGATCTGATCCCAGCGGCCCAGATGGTTGCGCTCGCACTCTTCGTGCAGCTGGGCGCGGGTCTCGGGATCGCGCAGGCGGTCCAGCATGGCATCCATACCGCCTTCAAAGGCCCACTTGGGGATGTTGGAGGTCAGAGAGGTGGCGGAGGCGCGGTAGGGGTACTGGTCACAGGTGACGTCCATACCCTGACGGCGTGCCTGCTTGATCATGGCCAGCGTGGTGTGCACGTTCACCTGCCAATAGGGACGGGCGCCGCACTTATGATGGGAGATCTGCAGGGGCACGTCGGCGATGCGGGCAATATCCAGCGCTTCTTTGGTGGCTTCCACCAGCAGTGCGCCTTCGTTGCGCATATGGGTCATATAGAAACCGCCGTAGGGCTTGACCACAGAGGCCAGCGCGGCCAGTTCTTCGGTGTCGGCATAGCATCCGGGGGGATAGATCAGACCGGAGCTCATGGCGAAGGCGCCCTCGGCCATACACTGGCCCATCAGGGTCTTCATACGGGCCATCTGCTCGGGAGTGGCCTTCTGGTCGGAGAAGCCCATAACGGCCAGACGCACGGTGCCGTGACCGGCCACGCAGCCGAAGTTGACGGAGGGCTGCTGTGCTTCGATATAATCCAGGAACTGGCCCATACTGCGCCAAGAGTACTCCATATCGCCCATATAGCGGCGCAGGAGTTCCAGATTGCGCTCTTCCACGGGTGCGGCAGACATACCGCAGTTGCCGCCGATCTCGGTGGTGACACCCTGCAGGATGCGGCTTTCGGACAGAGGATGCTTGGGCAGCGCCGTATCACTGTGGCTGTGGATATCAATAAAACCGGGGGCCAGATACTGGTCCTCGCCGTCCACTACCTGCTGGGCGGCGCAGCCGGACAGTGCGCCAACGGCGGCGATGCGGCCGTTCTCCACCGCCACATCGGCGCGGTACCAAGGGGCACCGGTGCCATCCAGCACACGGACGTTACGAATCAGAAGATCATACATATTCATTCACCTCTTCAAAAGACTGTATATGGGTCAAATATTTTTCATATCTTTCGCGCTGACGGGGGCATCCTTGGCCTGCTCCAGATAATCCAGCAGGGCATCGGCATCGGAAAACACGCCGTAAAGGGTTCGGCAGGCCGGTTTCATAAAACCTTGCCGGATGGTCTGCTCCAGCAGCTGTTCCAGCAGGTCGTAATAGCCGTTCAGGTTGAGAATGGCGATGGGCTTGCTGTGACGGCCCAGCTGCTTCAGCGTCAGCATCTCGAAGAACTCTTCATAGGTGCCGATGCCGCCGGGTACCATAATAAAGCCGTCGGCACGGTCCTCCATGATCTGCTTGCGCTGGCGCATGGTTTCCGTATAGATAAACTCGGTGCAATGGGGATACAGCACGCCGTCCACATTGAAGAAGGACGGGGCAACGCCCAAAATATAGCCCTGTCGGCCGGAAACGCCCCGGGCAGCCGCGCCCATCAGGCCTTGCGCGCCGCCGCCAAAGACCATGCCGTGGCCCCGGGCGGCCAGTTTTGCGCCCAGTTCTTCCACCGCCTGCAGATAGGCGGCGTCGATCCGGTCGCTGGATGCGCCGTAAAGACAAAGATTCATCGGGTCTCCTCCCCTTTCAGATGACTTGCAAGGTCTGCCAGCCGGCTTTCGCCAAAGACGGCGATGCCGTGCTGCCGCAGCAGTTCTGCGGTGACGCCGTCACCGGCGGTCAAGGTGCGGGTAAAACTGCCGTCATAAACCGCACCGGTGCCGCAGGAGGGGCTGCGCTCTTTCAGCAGGGCGACTTTGCAGCCCATACGCCGGGCCAGCGCCAGCACTTCTTCCGCGCCGCGGCGGTACTGTGCGGTAACGTCCCCTCCGTCTGCCGTCAGCACCCGGTCACCCACCCGTTCTGCCGGAGTGCGGGGTGTGGGCAGGCCGCCGAAGATCTCGCCGCAGACGGGGATCAGTTCGTGCCGCGCCTGCAATTCCAGCACGGCAGGATGGGGTTTGCTTTTGCCGTCATAGCGGCAGGCCACGCCCAGCAGACAGGCACTTACCAGGATGCGCATGGCAGTTCCTCGCCGTCCAAGGCGGCATAAGTCAGTTCCTCGCCCCGATAGACCAGTTTCAGGGAAAAGAAGGGGGCATCCTGCCGCAGCAGCCGCAGGAAGATATGGTCGCCCTGCCACAGGGGCAGAGAGGGGATCCGGTCAAAGGGCACCCATTCCAGATCGCCCTCGTCGCAGGCTTTCAGTTCACCGGTGAAGCCGGTGGCGGTGTAGAGGAACATATACTCGGTGTCCCACTTGTCGCTGACGAAGGTAACGATGCCGCGGAAGCGGTAATCGGTAAGGGTCAGGCCGGTTTCTTCGGAGGCTTCCCGCAGCAGACATTCTTCGGGGCTCTCCCCCGCCTCCAGCTTGCCGCCGATGCCGATCCACTTGTCCTGATTGATGTCGTGTTTCTTCTTGACCCGATGGAGCATCAGGTAGCGATCCTCCTGTTGGAGGTAGCACAGGGTAGAAAGGATCATCACGGCCTCCTGTCCCCCGTAAAACGGGATATTTTTTCGCGCCTGCCGCTTTCTTTTTTGCGGCAACCGTGCTACAATCAAATTTGTAGGACCCCTACGGGGTCATTCGGCCGAAACCGGCCGCGTTCACCATTCATTATAAGCGAAAAAATGTCATCGCACAAGGAGCAGTTATGAAAATTCCCCAGATTCATCCATCTGCCACTGTATTTCCCCACGCCGTGGTGCTGGGCGATGTGACGCTGATGGAAGACAGCAGCCTGTGGTTCGGCGCGGTGGTCCGGGCAGAACTGGACAGCCTCACCGTGGGACGCCGCAGCAACATTCAGGACAACTGCGTGGTGCACGTGGATTCCGCACACCCCTGCCGCATCGGCGACGGTGTGACGGTGGGACACGGTGCCATCCTGCACGGCTGCACCATCGGCAGCAACAGTCTCATCGGGATGGGTGCCGTGGTGCTGAACGACGCCGTCATCGGCGACAACTGCATTGTGGGTGCCCGGGCACTGGTCACCGGCGGAAAGGTCTTTCCCGACGGCTGGCTGATTATGGGCGTGCCTGCCAA
>JAFYMZ010000034.1 GCA_017548175.1 Clostridia bacterium
CATCATGGTATCGTTATGCAGGCCGGGGATCTCGGTGTCCCAGAACAGGCCGAAGTCCTGTGCCAGCAGAATGCCTTCGCCCACACGCAGGTGATTGATGCCGGCAGGCAGGCCTTGCTGCAGCATCAAAGGGATGCTGGTACTGCTGCCGCCGGAGACGATCTCCAGTTTATCACCGATGGCGCGTTCGATCTCACCGGCCAGTTCGGCCAGATCCGTCAGATTCTTTCGGCTGGGGGCGATGGCGGCAAAGCAGTTCAGATTGCAGCCCACGCCGGCCAGGATCAGACCGGGCAGTTCCTGCCGGATCATCAGTGCCTGGCGCAGCACCGCCTCGTGGGTGGTCTGACCTTCGCGCAGGTCACCCACATCGTACATCAGGATGACCTTATGCTGCTTATTCTGTGCCATCGCAGCTTCGTTTACGGCACGGAGGACAGCATCTTCGGACTGCAGGCTATAGTCGCAATAGCGCACCACATCCGCGGCTTCGCTGAGCATCGGGATGCGGATGAGCATGGTGGGCACATCGGGACAAGCCTCGCGAATGCGTTTGATCTGGCTGATGCGGGAGCTGGCCAGTTGTGCCACGCCGCCGGCGGCCACCGCAGCGGTGACCCGTTCATCCGAGCAGCAACCCTTGACCACACCGGCCACCGCAACGCCGCGGGCGGCGCAAAGTTCGGTGATCAAGCGGGTATTTTCCTCGATCTTACGCAGATCGATGTGGAGTTTGGGATAGGACATTTATGCTTCCTCGCCGGCGCCTTCGCCGCCGTGGGCGTCAAACAGACGCTTACTGATGGAGGCGATCAGGCAGTTATACTGACCGGCATCCACTTCGCTGCTGGTAAAGGCCACCACGAAAGGCTTGTCGGCATAGACGATGCCCACGTCGTGGCTGACGCCGTCGACTTCGCCGGTCTTGTGTGCCACCTGGAAGTCCAGAGGCAGCAGCAGGGGGATCTTGTTGTTCAGCTGCTGGCAGGACAGGATCTCCAGCATAGCATCGGAGGATGCCTTGCTGATGACCTCGCCGCGGTACATGGCAGCCATCAGGCGACCCATTTCACCGGCGCAGATCTTGTTGCTCTTGCCGGCAAACTCGGGACGCGTTTCGAACAGCTTGCGCTCCAGCACGGTCTTTTCAATGCCCAGACTGCGCATGGTGTTGTTGATGTTGGCAATGCCCAGACGCTCGATGAGCAGGTTGGTTGCCATATTGTCGGAGATGGTGATCATCAGATAGCACAGATCCAGCAGGGTCACCTGCAGGCCGGTGTGCATCAGGGTCAGCACGCCGCAGATGGGCACACGGTCCGCATCACGGACTTCTACCAGCTCGTCTGCCTTCAGCAGGCCGGCCTCGATCTGGCGGAACAGTTCCACCATAACGGGTACCTTGATGACGCTGGCGGCGTTCATCATCATATCACCGTTGTACTCGGCAGTTTCGCCGGTGGTCAGATCTTCATAGTAAAAGCCGGCATTTCCGGGGAAGGATTCCAGTTCTTTCAAAATTTCCTGCATCATAGACATAATCAAGTCCTCCTGTTTTTCTGTATATTGGGGTGCTTCTTCAACGAACGTGTTTTACCGGGGTCGCTACGAACACCGTGCTGCAGTGCTTTCGCATTTCTTCGGCGGCCGTCCGTGCTTCTTCGACCGTGGCCCAGATGCCAAAGCAGGCAGCGCCCGAGCCGGTCATCCGTGCGCCCAGCGCGCCAAGGCCTTGCAGCCGCGCTACCAAGGTGCCGATGGCGGGATAGGCTTCCACCACAGGGGCTTCCAGCGAATTGAACAGGTTGGCGCACAGGGTGTTCAGGTCACCGGCTTCCAAGGCCTGCCGCATCTTGTCCACACCGGGTTCGGGTTGGATGGGACCGTTGTCAAACAACTCGTAGGCCTTTTTGGTGGCCACGGAGAAATTGGGCTTGCACACCACGATGCCGCAGTCGGGCAGATCGGGCAGGGGCGAGAGTTTTTCGCCTATGCCCTCGGCCAGCATCGTTCCGCCCAGCAGACAGAAGGGCACGTCTGCGCCCAACTGCAGTCCCAGCGCCAGCAAGTCTTTTTTGCAGAGCGGATAGCCAAAGGCACGGTTCAGCAGCTGCAGTACGGCGGCGGCATCGGTGCTGCCGCCGGCCATGCCGGCACCAACGGGGATCTCTTTTTTGATGTTGATATAAATGCCGGGGTTTTCTTTGCCGGAATGGGCAAAGAAAAGTTCCGCCGCACGGAAGGCCAGATTCCGGCTGTCGGTGGGCAGATAGGGCCAGTTGCATTTCAGCGAAATGCCGCCGCGGTCGTGGACGGTGAGAGACACCTGATCGCAGACATCGACGGTCTGGAACACGGTGCTCAGGTCATGATACCCGTCGGCACGGCGGGGCTGCACGCCCAGATATAAATTGAGTTTGGCACAGGCCCGAGTCTTATACTGACGCACGGGCAGCACCTCCTTGTCATACAAACGATTTTATTTTTTGATTTTACCACAACTTTTCAAAAAAATGAATAGGTTTTTGCACTTCTGTCAATACTATCCAAAAATTAAGAAAGGTCGCGTATCGTATGCTGAACAAAATTGCACTGGCACTGGTGATTATCGGAGGGATCAACTGGGGGCTGATCGGCCTGTTCCAGTTCGATCTGGTGGCGTGGATCTTTGGCTCGCAGGCCGCACTGGGCAGCCGCATCGTTTACGGTCTGGTTGGCTTGGGCGCACTGTGGAGCATTTCCCTGCTGTTCCGCCCGGAATGTGAATAAGATCCCGCAAAAAGCGCAGCCGAACCATTTGGCGGCGCTTTTTTCTTTTCTTTTGCGCCGAGATGTGCTATAATGCACCTATCCAAGCAATAAAGGAGCGTTTGTTATGGCAAACACCGTCTTGATCACCGGGGCATCCCGCGGCATTGGCCGCGCCTGCGCGCTGGCATTTGCCAAGGCAGGCTACCGCGTGGCCGTTCATTATCACCACAGCGCGGCACAGGCCGAGGCACTGGTGCAGCAATTACACGAAATGGGCTGCGACGCCGCCTGTTTTCAGGCTGACATCAGCGACAGCGCACAGGTAAACGCACTGGTGCAGCAGGCCACGGCATTTTTGGGCCACATTGACGCGTTGGTGTGTTCTGCCGGCATTGCCCATCAGGCGCTCTTTACCGATACCACCGACGAGGACTGGCAGCGCCTGATCGGCACCGACCTGAGCGGCGTATTTTACGCCTGCCGCGCCGTCTTGCCGGGAATGATCGCCCGCGGCAGCGGCCGCATCATCACCGTATCTTCGGTGTGGGGCGTACAGGGAGCCTCCTGCGAGGTGGCATATTCCGCCGCCAAGGCAGGGGTCATTGGCCTGACCAAGGCGCTGGCCAAAGAAACAGGCCCCAGCGGCATTACGGTAAACTGCGTGGCGCCCGGTGTCATTGACACCGATATGTGCGCCTGCTTTGATGCAGACACCAAGGCCTCCCTTGCGGAAGAAACGCCGCTGGGTCGCTTGGGCACGCCGGTGGACGTGGCGGAAAGCATCCTGTTTCTGGCAAGTCCCGCTGCCGGGTTCATCACCGGACAGGTGCTGGGCGTGGACGGCGGTTTCGGCCAGTAAAGAAACGCATAAAATACCATTCTGTTTTGCGACAGAATGGTATTTTTTCTTGCATTGAGATGTAATTGGGCGTATAATTTAATGTTGGAATGAAAAAACAAAGGGGATCACCGTATGAACACCAAACTCATCGCCTGGGTAAAGAAAAACGCCGTGGTGTGCATTGCTGCCGTGGCAGCGCTCATCACTTCTTTTATTGTCCCGCCGGACGAAGCCTACCTGGGCTATTTTGATTTTAAGACCCTGACCTGCCTGTTCTGCACGCTGGCAGTGGTGACCGCGCTGCGGAACATCCGCTTTTTTACCCTGCTGGCACAAAAGATCGTATTTGTATTCCAATCTACCCGCAAGGCGCTGCTGGCATTGCTGGCCATCAC
>JAFYMZ010000035.1 GCA_017548175.1 Clostridia bacterium
CGATCCGGATCCCGATTCCGGCGACCCCGATGGCGGTGAAAACTCCGGCAACCAGACGGGCGAAGGCAACCAGACGGGTAACCAATCCGGCAATCAGTCCGGTAATCAGTCCGGTAATCAGTCCGGCGGCGGAACCCAGACTTCCGGCGGCAAGGCCACCTATGGCGGCGGCAGCAAGCCCAATCTGCCGTCTTCTCTGAAAAATAACGTCTTTTTGAATACCAAAGACCAAGGTATCAGCGCCACCTTCACCGGCAAGGTGCTCATCACCACCGTCTTTGTCAGCGATAAAAAGACCGACTGGACCAAGAGTGAGATGAATGCCATTAAAAAAGGCCATCAGGCGATGACCGATGTCATCAATGCCGAGGCCAAAAAATGGGGCGTGGAACTGGAACTGACGCTGGAGTACCGCACCGCATCGGTGACGCAGGATCTGGCCACGGCCTCCCACAACGATTGGTACAAAAATGCGCTGAAGAGCGCCGGCCTTACCGAAACGGCCAGCACCGATTTGGAAAAAGACCGCAAGGTCAAGGAAGCGCCCATCTTCTTCTATCTGGATCTCACCGGCCGCGCCTTTGCCTCTTCGTCGCTGAGCAAGAGCAACCGCCCCGAATACGCGGTGTTTTACAGCGGCGATTCCGGTGCGGCCAATTACCGCCACGAACTGTATCACCTCTTCGGCGCCAAGGACTTTTACTATCCCGATGCCATCGAGTCGCTGGGTAAACAGTACTTTTCCGACAGCGTCATGCTGACGGCGGGCAAGAATGCCGCCACCGATACGCTGACGGCCTATCTCATCGGCTGGACGGACACCCTGTCTGCCGATGCCAAAGCCTTTTTGGAGGCCACCAACTGGGTCACCACCGACTATCTGAAAGAAGAACACGACAAAGAAACCTATACCGGCTATGTCACCGACTGGAAAATGGGTGCCGCCACCTACACCGGCTATCTGGAAGACGGCGTGCAGCAGGGACAGGGCACCATGGTCTGGGACAACGGCAACCGGTACACCGGCGGTTGGGATTACGGGCAGATGCACGGCCAAGGCACCTTTACCTGGGCCAGCGGCGCCAGTTATACCGGCTCTTTCCACAAGGGCCTTCGCACCGGCAAGGGCAAGTACACCTTTGCCAGCGGCGCGTGGTATGAGGGCGGTTTCAAGGATAACAAGTTCCACGGCACCGGCACCTATCGCTGGACCAACGGTGATACCTATGTGGGCACTTGGACTGACGATGTGCGCACCGGCAAGGGAAAATATACGTGGAAGGATGGCTCTTGGTACGAGGGTGACTTTGTAGAGGGCAAGTTCCACGGCACCGGAACCCGGGTCTATTCCAACGGCGCCCGCTACGAGGGTCAGTGGCAGAACAGCAAGTGCCACGGACAGGGCAAACTGACCTATGCCAACGGCGCGTGGTACGAGGGCGCGTGGAACGCGGGCAAAATGCAGGGCCAAGGCACCATGGTCTATTCCAACGGCGACAAATATGTGGGCCAGTGGCAGAACGACAAGCGGCAGGGACAGGGCACCTATTATTTCGCAAACGGCGCTGCCCCCAAGTCCGGTCAATGGGACGACAATAAGTTTGTCGGCTGATAAAACAAAACACAGGCCGCAGGCAAGTCCTGCGGCCTGTTTCTCTGCTTGACAAGGAAATGGGAGCGGTTGTAAAATAAAGGAAGAATCAAACGGGCCGCACCGCGGCGGAAGGAGTTCTTATGAACGAACAGGAACTGTATATGGAGCAGGAACAGGAACACGTTCCGCAGGATGTGAGCCGCTATGCGCCGGTGTCCACCGGCACGTTCTTCTGGCATCGGGTGCTGTACGGCATTCCCGTCATCGGCTGGATCCTTTGTCTGGTGTTTTCCTTTACCCAGAAAAACGTCAATAAACGAAACTTTGCCCGTGCGACCCTCATCGGTCTGATCATCAGTCTGGTCATCACCTGTATCATTGGCGTCGCCGTGGTGAAGGTGGCAGAGTTTGTCATCGAGCAGATGGTGGTAGAAATGGCGGGCGGCGCCTTTGGCGATCTGGGTGCGCTGACCGACGTGGTGGATGAACTGCAGGACGGCAAATACGATCCCCTGATCCAGCGGGTGGAAAACGGCGAGTTCGGCCAACATCCGGAACTGGGCTCCCTGCTGGAAGAAGTGAAAAAAGGCGGCGTGTTGGCTGCTGTGGAGCAGATGCAGAGCGGCAACTTTGAAGCCGTTATGGAGAAGTACGCCGACGGTGCCTATGATGATCTGATCCAGAAGGCTGTGGACGGCGAACTGGGCGACTTGGGCGCGCTGGGTGACCTGATTGAGCAGATGAAAAACGGCGATGTGTCCGGCATCCCCGGCGATCTGGTGCCGTAATCCACAACTTGTGCAAAAAAGACCTGGAAGGCTTGGCCTTTCAGGTCTTTCTGTTTTTATTCGGCGATGGGCGGCAGGTCGTCTGCGCAAAAGCGCCAGAGCCGCGCCTGATCTTCCGCACTGGCATAGCCGATGCCCACCCGAGGCTTTGCAGTGATGACCGGCCGCAGGCCGTCGTCCTCGAACCAGACGGTGTCCGCGCAATCTGCCAGCGGCACGCCGTGGAGACTGCGGTCCAGCGCCAGCGTTTTGGTGAGTTTTCCGGGGCCCTCGGCACCGGCACAGGCGCGGATGAGCACGCCTTGGGGCGCGCCGTCGGAGCCGGTGACTACGTTCAGCAGGTTGTGCATCCCGTAGCACAGATAAATATACAGCACCCCCGGCGGGCCGTACAGTACCTGCGTCCGGGGCGTTTTGCCCTTGTGGGCGTGGCAGGCGGTGTCCTCCTCGCCCCGATAGGCTTCGGTCTCGCTGATGCGCAGCCGCCGCAGGCTGCCGTCGGGCAGCCGATGGCACAGGAGCTTGCCCACCAGATCGGGGGCAACGTCCAGACAGTCTCTGTGGAAAAAGCTCGGGTCTAACCGGGGCATAGGAGCACTCCTTTGGCGGTTGTCGGTAAGAAAAATCCCTTCGGACACGCCGAAGGGATTTGTGATTATGCTTGCAGGGCCTTTGCGACGATGGGGAATGCCATCGCCACATTGGTCAGGTCTACGGTCAGCTGCCGTCTGTT
Source organism: Clostridia bacterium (assembly GCA_017548175.1). Next base: position 3,116 of record JAFYMZ010000035.1, read on the forward strand.
TTTCAAGAGATAGACGGTGACGCAGCCGGCGCTCTGTTCATCTGCGTGGTCGTTGACCACATACTGATACAGCATACGCTCGGTCAGGATCTTGGCGGCGTGGATCTGCACATTCTGGTCGCCCGCTTCCGCGTCAACAAAGGCATAAACGTCGGCAATCAGGGGGATATACTCCTTGGGAATGGCGACGGATCCGATGCAGCGGCGCAGGAATTCCTCTGTTTTCCGGAAAGCCTCCAGGAAGAACTTGACGTTGATCTCATCGCAGTGATACAGGGAAGCCTTCAGCTTTTGCCAGTCATTGCTGAGTGCGGACAATGTCTTTTGAACGAGCTGCTCATCCATAATAAATCCCTCTTTTATCCTTCATTTCTGCCTGAAGTTGCCGCCAAAACAGCAACACTGCCTACTGGTAATATACCAAATGAACGAAATAATGTCAACGAAAATCCCCACGGCGCTTGCAAGGTTACAATCGCGACCATGGTGGTATTAAAAAGCCGAAAGAATTTCCGGTGTCAGTTCTTTTGCCAGGATGGTGGCAAGCTTGGCGGTGTTCTCGAAGTCCTCATATGCGGTGATGCCTGCCATGGA
>JAFYMZ010000036.1 GCA_017548175.1 Clostridia bacterium
CGTACCGTGCTGGTCACCGGTGACGGCAGCTTCGGTATGAACTTGAACGAACTGGCCACCGCCGTCAGCAACCGGGTCCCCCTTGTGATCCTGATGCTGAATAACGGCGTGCTAGGCATGGTGCGTCAGTGGCAGACACTCTTTTTTGACCAGCATCACTCCAACACGACGCTGAACCGTAAGACTGACTTCGTGGCGCTGGCCGAGGCTTTCGGCGCCGAGGGCGCCCGCGTCACCACACCGGAAGAACTGGACGCCGCGCTGGAAGAAGCCTTCGCCACCGCCGGTCCTTATCTGGTGGAGTGCATGATCGATAAAGACGAGTTCGTGCTGCCCATGCTGCCCCCCGGCGGAAGCATGAACGAGATCATTACAAAGGTAGGTGAACAGGCATGAAACGATATACCTTAGCCGTGATGATGCGCAACCAGTTTGGTGTGCTGAATCGCGTGACCAGCATGTTCCGTCGCCGTCAGTTCAACATCAACTCCATCGCCGTGAACGAGACCGATACCGATGACCTGTCCCGCATTACCGTCACCTTCGAGGGTGAAGACATTACCAAAGAACATCTCATCAGCCAGCTGCTGAAGCTGCCCGATGTGTGTTATATCCGCGAATTGGTACCCCAGAACTGCGTTACCGTAGAGTTGACCATCGTCAAACTGCAGTGCGAGGAACAGCGCCGCGCAGAACTGGCCGCCGTGATGGAAGATTTCGGTGCGACTTTTGCCGATGAGTCCGACGGTGTGCAGGTGGTGCAGCTGACGGCAGACTGCAGTACCATTGAAGTATTCCTGCGCCGGATGAAAAACTTCCGTGTGCTGGAACTGTGCCGTACCGGCCCGGTCTGTCTGGAAAAAGGCACCGTGACCCTGCGCCCCAAGAAATAATCAATCGAATTTGTAACGACAGAAAGAAGGAATATATTATGGCAAGAATCTTTTATCAGCAGGACTGTGATCTGCAGAAGTTAAACGGCAAGACCGTTGCCATCATCGGTTACGGCTCTCAGGGTCACGCCCACGCCCTGAACCTGAAAGAAAGCGGCGTCAACGTGGTGGTTGGTCTGTACGAAGGTTCCAAGAGCTGGGCGAAGGCCGAGGCACAGGGTCTGACCGTTATGACCGCCGCCGATGCCACCAAGGCTGCCGACATCATCATGATCCTCATCAACGATGAAAAGCAGGCCAAACTGTATAAGGAATCCATCGAGCCCAACCTGACCGAAGGCAAGACGCTGGCCTTTGCCCACGGCTTTAACATTCATTTCGGCTGCATCAAGCCCCCCAAGTTCGTCAACGTCATTATGATCGCGCCCAAAGGCCCCGGCCACACCGTTCGCAGCGAGTACCAGGCCGGAAAGGGCGTTCCTTGCCTGATCGCCGTAGAGCAGGATGCCACCGGCGACGCATGGGAACTGGGTCTGGCTTACGCACTGGGCATCGGCGGCGCCCGTGCCGGCGTGCTGGAGACCAACTTCCGCACCGAGACCGAAACCGACCTGTTCGGTGAACAGGCCGTTCTGTGCGGCGGTGTCTGCGCCCTGATGCAGGCAGGCTTTGAAACGCTGGTGGAAGCCGGTTACGACCCCAGAAACGCATACTTCGAGTGCATCCATGAGATGAAGCTCATCGTTGACCTGATCTACCAGAGCGGCTTCTCCGGTATGCGCTACTCCATCTCCAACACCGCCGAATACGGCGACTATGTCACCGGCCCCAAGATCATCACCGCCGAGACCAAGAAAGCCATGAAGCAGATCCTGTCTGACATTCAGGACGGTACCTTCGCCAAGGACTTCCTGCTGGATATGTCCGAAGCCGGCAGTCAGGTCCACTTCAACGCCATGCGCAAGCTGGCCTCCGAGCATTGCTCCGAAGTCGTGGGCGAAGAGATCCGTAAGCTGTACAGCTGGAGCGACGAAGACAAGCTGATCAATAACTAATCAAAAACCTGCACAGGTGTCAAAGTGTGCTTTGACACCTGTTACCCTACCAGAAAGAGTGAGATCCTATGATCAAAGATACCATCGTCAACGGACCGCAGAACGCACCGCACCGCAGCCTGTACCACGCGCTGGGCCTCACTGCCGAAGAGCAGCAGCGCCCCCTCATCGCCGTGGTCAGTTCTTATAACGAGATCGTTCCCGGTCATATGAATCTGGATAAGATCGTGGATGCCGTCAAGCTGGGCGTAGCCATGGCCGGCGGTACCCCCGTCGTATTTCCGGCCATTGCCGTCTGTGACGGCATTGCCATGGGTCATCAGGGCATGAAGTACAGCCTGGTCACCCGTGATCTGATCGCCGACTCCACCGAATCCATGCTGCTGGCCCACGGCTTTGACGGCGTGGTCATGGTGCCAAACTGTGACAAAAACGTGCCCGGCCTGCTGATGGCCGCGGCCCGTGTCAACATTCCCACCGTCGTTGTCAGCGGCGGCCCCATGCTGGCCGGTCGCGTCAACGGCAAAAAGACCAGCCTGTCCAGCATGTTCGAGGCTGTGGGTCAGTTTAACGCCGGCAAGATCGATGCCGCGCAGCTGACCGTCTGTGAAGAAAGCACCTGCCCCACCTGCGGCAGCTGCTCCGGCATGTACACCGCCAACTCCATGAACTGCCTTACCGAGGTGCTGGGCATGGGTTTGAAGGGCAACGGTACCGTGCCTGCCGTCTATTCCGCCCGCATCGAACTGGCCAAGCACGCCGGTATGCAGGTGATGGAACTGGTGAAGCAGAACCTCCGTCCCCGTGATATTATGACCGAGGCTGCTTTCCGCAACGCCCTCACCGCCGATATGGCATTGGGCTGCTCTACCAACAGTATGCTGCATCTGCCGGCCATCGCCAACGAGTGCGGCATCAAACTGGATCTGGACATCGCCAACGCCATCAGTGCCAAGACTCCCAACCTGTGCCATCTGGCACCGGCCGGCCCCACTTATATGGAAGACCTGAACGAAGCCGGCGGCGTGTACGCCGTGCTGAAGGAGCTGACCAAGCTGGATCTGCTGGACACTTCGGTTTTGACCGTCACCGGCAAGACCCTGGGCGAAAACATCGCCGTTGCCGCCAACCGCGATCCTTCCGTCATCCGTCCCGTGGAGCAGCCCTATTCCAAGACCGGCGGCATCGCCGTGCTGAAGGGCAATCTGGCCCCCGACGGCTGCGTGGTCAAGCGCAGTGCCGTGGCAGAAGAAATGCTGGTGCACGAAGGCCCCGCTCGCGTCTTTGACTGCGAAGAAGACGCCCAAGCCGCCATCAATGCCGGCAAGATCTGCGCCGGCGACGTGGTGGTCATCCGCTACGAAGGCCCCAAGGGAGGCCCCGGCATGCGCGAGATGCTCAACCCCACCTCTGCCATTATGGGCATGGGCCTGGGCACCAGCGTGGCCCTCATCACCGACGGCCGCTTCAGCGGCGCCACCCGTGGTGCCTGCGTGGGACACGTGTCGCCCGAAGCCGCCGACGGCGGCCCCATCGGTGTGGTGCAGGAGGGTGATATCATTGCCATCAACATCCCTGCAAACACCATCGAGTTGAAAATCCCCGCCGAAGAACTGGCTGCGCGCTTGGCAGCTTTCGTACCCAAGCAGAAGCAGCTCTCCGGCTACCTGAAACGCTATGCCGCCCTGGTCTCCAGCGGTGCAAGCGGCGCGGTGCTCAACGTATGAGTATGACGACACTTTCCGACCTGCGCCTGCGTCTGGCCTCCTTGGCCATCTTCCGCGATCTGCTGCAGGACCCCGTGCTGCAGGCGCTGTGCCAGTACTTGCAGGCACGCGAGCACGGTGCGGAGGATACGGCGGTATCCGCCTATGCGGAGTTTGTCTCCCGGCTGTACGCCAAGGGCGGCAGCCTCAGCCGTCATATGCAGTCCCTGTGCCACAACAGTGAAAATGCCTACGTTCGCGCCATGGGCGCCGGGCAGACCCCGCCCGCCGAGATGGAGGCCTGTCTGCAGGCGGAACTCAGCGCACTGCAGGCGGTGGCGCAGCTGACCCCCGCCCGCCTGTGCGAAGGCCTGCAGTGGCAGGGGTTCCTGCCCGGCTTTGCTTCCGGTGGTGTGGATCTGCGCGAAGAGTATCAGGCGCGCATCGGTGACATCGGCAAGTACGGCTACGGCGTCTATGCCGACAACCGGATGTTCTACATCAACGACCGCGGCCAGATCGTGCCCGTGCAGCATCCCGACCCCATTACGCTGGACAGTCTGGTGGATTACGAACCGGAACGCAAAAAACTGTGGGACAACACGCTGGCGCTGTTGGCCGGCAAACCTGCCGCCAACG
>JAFYMZ010000037.1 GCA_017548175.1 Clostridia bacterium
CATCGACCGCATCACCAAGCGTGACTGGGATGCACTGCCGCGCCTGATCGGTGCCATGCTGGCGGTCATCGGTGTCAACGTGCTGGGCACCTTTGGCCAGTCGCTGATCTCCGCATTCCTCAGCCAGAACATCGTGCGCCGTCTGCGTCAGGATCTGTTTGAAAAGATCGTGCGCCTGCCCATCCAGTATATGGATACCCATTCCAACGGCGACGTGATGAGCCGTATGACCAACGATGTGGAAAACATCTCCATGACGGTGTCCCAGAGTCTGGGCAACCTGATCTCCGGCGTGCTGACGGTGGTGGGTACTGTGGCGATCATGCTGTGGTACTGCTGGCAGCTGACGCTGGTCACGATGTTTACCGTGGTGCTGACCGTGCTGGTCACCAAGAAACTGTCCGGCATCATGCGTCGGGTCTACCGCAAGCGCAGTCAGGTGCTGGGCCGCCTGAACGGTCATTCCGAAGAAATGATCACCGGCTATAAGACCATCGTGGCTTACAACGAGCAGCAGCCGGTGAAGGATACCTTCAACGCGACTTCCGACGAACTGGCCAAGGTCAGCATCCGCGCCGAGATTTTGGGCGGCAGTATGGGTCCCATTATGAACTGCATCTCCAACATCGGCTTTGTCATCGTGGCAGCCTTTGGCGGATACTTTGCACTGAAGGGCCTCATCACCGTGGGTGTCATCTCCGCCTTTATCATCTATGCCAAGCAGTTCACCCGTCCCATCAACGAGATCGCCCAGCTGTACGGCACGGTGCAGACCGCCATTGCCGGTGCAGAGCGCGTCTTTGAACTGATGGATCATCCCTCCGAAGACCGCAGCGGCGACAAGGATATGGAAAACGTCCGCGGCGAAGTCAGCTTCCGCAATGTGGACTTCTCCTATGTGCCGGAAAAGCGCGTGCTGCACGACTTCAGCCTGGACGTGAAGCCGGGCGAGAAGGTCGCACTGGTTGGCGCGACCGGCAGCGGCAAGACCACCGTGGTCAACCTGCTGATGCGCTTCTATGATATCGAGGGCGGTCAGATCCTCATCGACGGTGTGGACATTCGCGACATCAGCCGCGATGAACTGCGCCGCAACACCGCCATCGTACTGCAGGATACCGTGCTCTTCTCTGACACGGTGGAAAATAACATCAAGTACTCCAATATGGAGGCCGGTATGGAACTGGTGGAGGCGGCTGCCGAGATGAGCAACTCTGCCTCGTTCATCCGCAAACTACCCAAGGGATACCAGACCTTCCTGAAGCAGGCCGGCGCAAGCCTGTCCCAGGGTCAGCGCCAGCTGCTGGCCATCGCCCGTGCGGTGCTGGCTGACCCCAAGATCCTCATTCTGGACGAGGCCACTTCTTCGGTAGATACCCGTACCGAAAAGCATATTCAGGACGCTATGGTCAAACTGATGGGTGGCCGTACCAGCCTGATCATCGCCCACCGCCTGTCCACCATCCGCGATGCCGATAAGATCGTGGTTATGGATCAGGGCCGCGTGGTGGAAATGGGTAACCACGAGGAACTGCTGGAGAAAAAGGGTCGCTACTATGCACTGTATATGACCCAGTTCGAGGGCAACGAGACCTGATCCCCCAAACGAAAAAAACAGCCTGTGCATTCGTGCACAGGCTGTTTTTGTTAAATCAAGACGCGACAGGTGTCGATGCCGTAATAGGTGAGACAGGCGATGGCGGTTTCGTCCAGCACTTCGCCGCAAACCACCGGCGGGATGGCCGGCGGGCAGGAAACGGTGGCTTGTGCCAGCACCTTGCCCAGACAGTCTGCCGTGGGCAGCGAGCGGGCAGGGGAGAACAGTGCCTGCCGCAGGGAACAGGCCCTTGCCGGTACGGGCAGGGGCGGGGGTGCATCCGGGATGGCCGCCCGTTGGGGCAGCGCCGTCAGCATCGCTTCCAACCGCTGCAGACCGGGTCGTCCCAATTCCGGTGTCAGCATCAGCACCAAAAAGTCGGGGTCGCAGAACTCGCATACCGCGCCCTGCGCCTCCAGCAGCGCGGCAAGTTCCGTTCCGGTATAGCCGTAAGCCTTGGGCGCAAGGGTCAGTTTCAGCGGCTCTTGCCCCTGCAGCGCCAAGCCTTTGGCTTGCAGCCGCTGCTTGACGGCGTCGGCCTCCGGCAGGAATTCTGCCAGCAATTCGGGATAGGTGTGCGCCAGATACGCGTTGGCGGCATCCAGCGATTGTAACGTCAGATAGGAGGGGCTGGTAGAGGCAAACAGCGCCATGGCGATTTCTGCCTCCTCTGCGAAAAAGGCAGGCGCACCTGCCGCAATGTGCAGATAACCGCCGCCGGTGAGCACCGGCAGCGTCTTATGGGCCGAGTCACAGCACAAATCAGCGCCCTGATCCAGCGGATGCAGCGTGTGGGGCAAGAACCGCAGATATGCCCCGTGGGCATTGTCCACCAGCAGCAGCGCCCCGTGCCGGTGGCAAACCGCTGCCAGTCCGGCCACATCGGCCAGATTGCCCAGATAATCCGGACTGGTGATGTATACCGCCGCCGGTGCTTCTTCCGTCGCGGCGAAATATGCCTCCAGCGCAGTCGGTGTGATCGCACAGGCCAGCAAATTGCTGCGGTCGGCAGGATAAAGCCAATCCACATCCAGTTCCAGCAGC
>JAFYMZ010000038.1 GCA_017548175.1 Clostridia bacterium
CCTGGGTGCTGATGCTGCTTGGCCTGTATATCCTGTTTTTGTAAGAAAGGCGGCGACTCGATGACAGAACTGCAGATGCTTGCCCTTGCGCAGGAGGCCGGTTTTTCTCCGGCTTTTTGTGATACTGCCGATATTCCGGTGGATCATTCCTTCCGCCGGTATTGCGAAGAAAATCTCTGCGGTCAGTACGGCAAAAATTACGGCTGTCCGCCTTATTGCGGCACGCCGGAAGCAATGGAAGCGCGGCTGCGCATCCCCGGCCGTGCCTTGGTGCTGCAAAGCGCTTGGGCGATTTCCGATTATACCGATCATGCGGCCATCGCACAGGCGAAAATCGCGCACAATGCGGCCTCATATGCCTTGCTGCAGAAACTGACGGCCGCCGGTGTTCGCGGCTTTATGGTGGGCTGCAGCGGCTGCACGGCCTGTCCGGAATGTACCTTGCAGCACGGCGCGCCCTGTGCCCGTCCGGAACAACATTATGCCTGTATGTCGGCGTACTGTGTCCACGTGCTGGATCTTGCGACGCGATGCAGCCTGCGGTACGATTGTGCCGACGGGATGCTGCGGATGTTCGGTATGCTGGTGCTTGAAAAATAATTTCAAAAAACTTTGAAAAAAGTGTTAACAAATTGCGTTCTCTGTCGTATAATCATCCTTGTCACTTGCGGATGTGGCGGAATTGGCAGACGCGTATGGTTCAGGTCCATATGAAAGCAATTTCATGGGGGTTCAAGTCCCTTCATCCGCACCATAAAGCCGGTACCCAATCGGGTGCCGGTTTTTTGTTTTTTCGCAACTGCGGCGTAATGAAAAAATGCATGTGTGATTGACCTCTGCACCCTGCTGCAGAGGTTTTCCTTTACTGCAGACCTCTTGTCTTTTTCCAACAGATTATGTTATAATATATTTAACTATGGACTGATGACAGGAGGGCGTATTATGCTGCTGCAGGCGCTGCGAGAAGAACTGATTTTTTACGGCAAAGAGATGCTGAAAAGCGGTCTTACCATGCACACCGGAGGCAATCTCAGCGTGCGTGACCGGGAGACCGGTTATATCGCCATCAAGCCCAGCTCGGTGCCCTATGAGCAGCTGCAGCCGGAAGATATCCCCATCATCGATCTGGATGGCAATGTCATCGACGGCACGCGCCGTCCCTCCAGCGAATGGCCGATGCACACCCTCATTTATCGCACCTATCCCCGCGTTTGCGGTGTGGTGCATTGCCATAGTCTGTATGCCTGTGCCTATGCCGCTGCCGGCGTCGAAATTCCGCTCATCGGTCATGAACTGTGTATGTACTGCTCTTCGCCGGTACGTATCGCGCCTTTCCAGATCCCCGGCAGCAAGGAATTGGGCGAAAGCGCCATTGCGGCGTTTGGCGAGGACAACTGCGTTGCTTTGCTGCAAAATCACGGCCCCATTGCCATGGGCGCCACCCTGTGGCACGCCTTCGATGCCGCCTGCGCGGTGGAGCAGGCCGCCAAGATCCATCATATCGCCTCCCATCACGGCACGCCCAATCTGGTGCCGGAAGCGGGGCGCAAAGTGCTGCGCGCCTGCGATCCGCTGCAGCAGCCCGACACCGGCAAGGTGGAGATCCGCGCCATCTGAGTTTGAAAGGAATCCGCACAATGATGTCTGTTTTGTTTTATATTCTGATCCCACTGTTTGCTGTGGTGCTGGATCAGTTCACCAAGTACCTGACGGTGGAATATCTGAAGCCGGTGGGGGAGATCGCCCTCATTCCCGAGGTATTTCATCTGGAATATGTGGAAAACCGCGGCGCCGCCTGGGGTGCGATGCAGGGGCAGATGCTCTTTTTCTATGTGGTCACCGCCGTGATGCTGGTAGGTATGGTGCTTGCCCTGTATAAAAACTGGGTCCGCGGCGGTTTTGGCCGCACCGTGGTACTGCTGCTCATTGGCGGTACGCTGGGCAACTTCATTGACCGCGTCCGTCTGGGTTATGTGGTGGATATGTTCTCTTTTACCCTTATCGATTTCCCCGTGTTCAACGTGGCCGATATTTTCCTGACCTGCGGCTGCGGCGCACTGTTTGTATATCTCATTTTCTTTGACGAAAAGCTGCAAAACGCCGCCAAGGCGAAAGATGAGCAGGAGGATGACCATTGAAATCGTCCGTCTTGAAGTTCCTGCGGATGCAGGCGCCCAGCGCGCCGACCGCTTTATCAGCGAGGCTCTGCCCGAACTGTCCCGCAGCGCCGCGCAAAAATTGCTGGAGCAGGGGATGGTGACCCTTGCGGACAAGCCTGTGAAAAAGAACCAGCAGCTGACACCCGGCGCCGTGCTGGAGGTGTGCCTGCCCGAGCCCGAGCCCATTGAGGCCGTGCCGCAGGATATCCCGCTGGACATCGTTTATGAGGATGCCAGCGTGGTGGTGGTGAACAAACCCCGCGGTATGGTGGTGCATCCGGCACCCGGCAATCCCGACGGTACGCTGGTGAACGCCCTGCTGTATCATTGCGGCAGCACCCTGTCCGGCATCGGCGGTGCATTCCGCCCCGGTATCGTGCATCGCATCGATAAAGACACCAGCGGTCTGCTTATCGTGGCGAAAAACGACCGTGCCCATCAAAGCCTGTCCGATCAGCTGAAGGACCGCAGCCTGTCCCGTACTTACGAGGCCGTTGTCATCGGCAATCTGCGGGAGGATAAAGGCAAGGTTTCCGCGCCCATCGACCGCCATCCCAAAGACCGCAAGAAAATGGCGGTGGTCCCCGGCGGCAGACCTGCCGTGACCCATTACGAAGTTATCACTCGGTATCCCGGTTTCACTCACGTGCGCTGTAAGCTGGAGACCGGCCGCACCCACCAGATCCGCGTGCATATGGCCTATCTGGGGCATCCTGTTGCCGGCGACCCGGTATACGGCCCGGGCAATGACCGCACCGGTCTGAACGGTCAATGCCTGCACGCCCGCGAACTGCGCTTTGTCCATCCGGACAGCGGTGAGCTGGTGCAGGTGCAATGTGACCTGCCGGAGTACTTTGCAAAATTCTTGGAAAAGTTGGGGAAGATTTATGGGTAAGTTTGACGGCATTTTGCTGCTGAGTGATATGGATGGCACCTTGCTGAATACTTGCAACAAGGTCTCAGCCGAGAATATCGAGGCCATCCGTTATTTTATGGATCAGGGCGGACGCTTTTCTGTGGCTACCGGCCGCAGCAAGCCGGGAATGGAATACTTCCTGGAAGATCTGCCCATCAATGCCCCTGCGGTCATATACAACGGTACGGTCGTATATGATTTTGAAGCCAAGCAGCCCGTTTGGCAGTTGCCTTTGGGCGAGCGCGGCTTGAAAGTGTATGAACTGCTGCAGCGGGAATTTCCCGGTACGGGCATGGAAGCCTATGAAATGGACATCGCCTATGCCCTGAGTGATACTCCCATTGGCCGCCGTCACTTTACTGCGGTCAGAATGCCTTGGCGTCTGGCGCAGCCGGAGGACGTGCCGCAGCCTTGGGTGGATATGCTGCTGCTGGAACAGGAAGACCGTTTGGAACGCATAAAGGCGCGCATCGAAGAATTGTACCCCGGGGAGTTCTTCCTGCAGTTTTCAGACAGACAACTCTTGGAAGTGCTGCATCCGGAGGCCAGCAAGGGCCGCGCAGCGCTTGCACTGTGTGAACACTTGGGTTATAAAGTAGAGAACCTTTATACCGTTGGCGACGGTCGCAACGATATTGAACTGCTGACCTGCACCAAAAACGCCTATGCGCCCGAGAATGCATATCCAGAAATCAAGGCTCTTTGCCCCAGAATGTTGCCCCATCATAACGAGCATGCCATCGCAGCCCTGATCGCAGAGCTGGATGCCACACGATAACTGTACCCGTCTGTTCGACTGAAAGGAGACATTATGTCCAAAACCAAGTTCGATCTGAAAGCCGTTCTCCGCCAGAATTGGCCGCCCTCCAAGCAGACCGTTCTGGACTACGCCACCATTGCGGTGGGCTGCGTGCTGCTGGCATTCGGCCAGTTGTATTTCATCAAAAACCTGCACATTCCTCTGGGCGGCGTCAACGGTATCGCGCTGGTAATGAACTACCTGTGGGGTCTGCCCGTGGGTGTTATGAACATCCTGATGAACCTGCCCCTGTTCTTCCTGGCCTGGCGCAGCATGGGCCGCCGTTTCTTCTGCCGTATGGTCACCGGCGTTTTCGTGTCCTCGATCTTCATCGATGCGCTGGCACCTTACGTGCCTTCCTTCCAGGGTGAAATGCTCATTGCCGCCCTGTACGGCGGTCTGGTTATGGGCGCCGGCCTTGCCCTGATGTACCGCAGCGGCGGCGCATCCGGCGGTATGGATATCATCTCCAAGTACCTGAACGTGAAGAAAGGCCTGTCCATCGGTACCTTTAATCTGGCATCCGATGTGGTCATTATGACCGGCAGTGCCTTGATCTACGGCAACATCGAACTGGCACTGTATGCCATGATCACCGCCTTCATCAGCTCACAGATCATCGATAAACTGGTCTACGGCGGTGACGTGCAGAAGAGTGCAACCATCATTACCTCCAAGCCCAAAGAGATCTCCGAGGTCATTATGCGCGAACTGCGCCACGGTGTCACCGCGCTGGAGGGTAAGGGTATGTACACCGGCAACACCAAGACCGTGCTGATGTGCGCCGTCCGCCGCAACGAGGCTGTTACGCTGAAAAGCCTGTTGAACGAGGTGGACCCCGAGGCCTTTATGATGCTGGGCAACGTAAACGAAGTCTTCGGTCAGGGCTTTAAGAAACACGGGAGCTAAGTTATGAACATTCAGATCTACGGAAAAAACAAGTGCTTTGACACGAAAAAAGCCCAGCGCTGGTTTCAGGAGCGCCGTATCAAGTTCCAAAGCATCGACCTGCCCAAGTATGGTATGAGCGCCGGTGAACTGGTGAGTGTAAAGCGCGCCGTGGGCGGCTTGGAAAAGCTGGTGGATGAAAAGCATCCTGATGCCGCACTCATCAAGTTTCTGGCTTATGACGCCGATAAGGAAGCCAAACTGCTGGAAAATCCCGCAATGATCAAAACCCCCATCGTCCGCAACGGAAAGCAGGCCACCGTAGGCTATTGCCCCGAGATCTGGGCCACTTGGGAATAAAACAGAGCGTAAAAAAGCGGCCCGGGCTTTTTCTGTGGTAACGGTACTTACTGCTTGTCGCCGTTCTGGTTGTTTTTCTGCTGCTGCTGATTCTTCTGGTTGTTCTTCTGCTGCTTGTTGCGCTCCATGGAGATTCACCTCGCTTTGTTTCCCCCTTATTCTCTGCGTTGTGATGAAAAATATACTGATTTTTTGCGAAATATCTGGCAGAAACCAGTTGAAACCTTGCGTATTCCGTGCTAAAATATTGGATTGGAAAATAATAATTAAATTTATCAATATACGGAGGAATTACTTATGTCCGGACATTCCAAATGGCATAACATTCAGAAGACCAAGGGCGCTGCCGATGCCCGTAAGGCCAAGATCTTCACCAAGTACGCCCGTGAGATGGCCATCGCCATCAAGGACGGCGGCGGTGCAGACCCCAACAACAACTCCAAGCTGGCTGCCGTTATCGCCCGCGCCAAGAGCGAAAACGTCCCCAATGACAACATCAAGCGTACGCTGGATAAGTACAAGAGCGGTGCTGCTGCAGAAAACTACGAGCACGTGGAATACGAGGGCTACGGCCCCGGCGGCGTTGCCGTTATCGTCGAGGCTCTGACCGACAACCGTAACCGTACCGTTGCCGAAGTCCGTCATTATCTGGACAAGTACGGCAAGGGCATGGGCAGCAACGGCTGCGTGTCCTGGCAGTTCGAGCGCAAGGGCGTCATCATCATCGATGGTGAGGATCTGGATGAAGAGACCGTTATGATGCAGGCTCTGGAAGCCGGCGCTGCCGACTTCGTGGCTGACGAAGGCGTGTTCGAAGTCTACACCGGCGTGGAAGAGTTCGACGAAGTCCGCGAAGCCATCAAGGCCGAAGGTCTGCCCGTTGTCTCTGCCGAACTGGCTATGGTTCCCAGCACCTATGTGGAACTGACCGCCGAGGACGACATCAAGAACATGAAGAAGATGCTGGAGGCTATGGAAGCCAACGATGACATCCAGGACGTCTGGCACAACTGGGACGAGGAATAAGATCAAACCAAACTCAAAACAGAGCGAGTTCACTCGCTCTGTTTTTTCTTTTTTTCAGGCGGCAAAGTGTGCCGCCCTTGACTACTTTTTTTCTCTGTGATACACTATCATAGATAAACTGTATTATTATGCCCTTTTGCGGCCTTTTTGGGCCAAACAAGGGGTTTTATCCTCAAAATCCTATTCTTTTTTGAAAGGGAGGACTGCGTATGATCGACCGCAGTAAGATCCGAAATTTCTCCATTATCGCCCACATCGACCACGGCAAATCCACCTTGGCTGACCGCCTGCTGGAACTGACCGAGGCCGTTGCAAAGCGCGATATGACCTCGCAGCTGCTGGATAATATGGACCTGGAAAAAGAGCGCGGCATTACCATCAAGGCCCGTGCTGTCCGTATGGATTACAAGGCGCTGGACGGCGAGACTTATGAACTGAACCTCATCGACACCCCCGGCCACGTGGACTTCAACTACGAGGTCAGCCGCAGTCTGGCCGCCTGCGAAGGCGCCATTCTGGTGGTGGACTCCACCCAGGGCGTGGAGGCACAGACCCTGGCCAATACCTATCTGGCGCTGGAAGGCGACCTGGAGATCCGTCCCGTGTTCAACAAGATCGACCTGCCTGCCGCCGATCCCAAGACCGCCAAGCAGGAGGTAGAGGACATCATCGGCCTGCC
>JAFYMZ010000039.1 GCA_017548175.1 Clostridia bacterium
AGTGCGGACCCTTCAACCACTTGGGTACATCTCCGGATTCATTTGCTTTTATAGGATACCCGTTTTCCCTCGATTTGTCAAGGGAAAGCAGGGGTTGTTCCCCCACTTCCGTTGCCACATTTTTGCAAAAACCCTTGCGCAAGCGGAAAAACTATTGTATAATATGGGGTGCAAAGATACAGCAACGGCTTCTGCCCCGGCAGCAGCCTCTTCCGGAAGCACAGTTCTTTCCTGTGGCGCAGTGCCGGTCCCACGCAACACATCGCTGTGAACCATGTCAGGCGGGGAACCGAGCAGCATTAAGCAGATGCTTGTGGGTGCCGTGGCCAACCGGCCCTGCGCCATGGAAAAGAGCAGCGGAAGAGCAACCGGGCAAACCCGCGGCTGTATTTTTTTATCCTCAGAAAAGGAGCGACGGAAATGGCACAGCATTTGGCATTATACCGCAAATGGCGACCCTTGACCTTTGACGATGTGTTCGGTCAGGATGCCATTACCGCTGCCCTGCGGAATCAGGTGCAGCAAGATCGGGTGTCCCACGCCTATCTCTTTACCGGAACCCGTGGTACCGGCAAGACTACCTGCGCCAAGATTCTGGCACGGGCGGTCTGTTGCGAACAGCCCGTAAACGGCAGCCCCTGCAACCAATGCGCCGCCTGCCGCGCCGTACTGGATGAATCTGCACTGGATGTCACCGAGATCGACGCCGCCAGCAACAACGGCGTGGACAACATCCGCGAGATCCGCGAAGAGAGCACCTTTGCCCCCACCGCTATGAAGCGACGGGTGTACATCATCGACGAGGTGCATATGCTGTCTGCCGGCGCTTTCAACGCCCTGCTGAAGACGCTGGAAGAACCCCCGGCTCACGTGCTATTTATTCTGGCCACCACCGAGATCCACAAGGTGCCGGCCACCATCCTGTCCCGCTGCCAGCGGTACGATTTCCGCCGCATTCCCCCCGAGGTCATTGCGGCACGGCTGAGTCAGATCGCCGCCGACGAAGGCTTTACACTGGAGCCCCGCGCCGCAAGTCTGCTGGCCCGTCTGGGTGACGGCAGTATGCGCGACGCCATCAGCCTGCTGGACCGCAGCGTGCCTGCCGACGGGCACATTGACGAGGCTCAGGTCACCGAAGCACTGGGCGTGGCCGGCAGCGACACCGTCATAGCCATCTTCCGCGCCCTGCAGGCCGGTGATGCCGCACAGGCGCTGGAACTGTTTACCCACTGCTATCTGGAGGGACGGGACATCGTTTCCCTCTTTGACCAACTGCTGAGCCTGATGCGCGACCTGTACGTGCTGAAGACCACCGGCAGAAACGAATATCTCACCTTTTCCGCCCCCGTGTCTGCCATGCAGACGCTGGCCAAAGATTGCGACAACGCCACGCTGGAATATTTCGTGGCCTGCGTCAGCGACCTGCTGACCCGACTGACCCGCACCGCCATCAAGCGCACCGACGGCGAGATGTGCCTGCTGAAGATGGCCGTGCGCCACACCCGCGGTGCACAGGTGCAGCCTGCGCCTCCTGCGCCGGTGGCTGCGCCCATTCCCGCGGCAGCCCCCGTATCGGCAGCACCCGTTGCCGCACCCGTGGCCGCCAAGCCTGCCGTCGACCCCAAGGACGCGCCCTTTGATGTGGACGAACCGGTCAAGCCTGCCGCAGCACCTGCCGCAGCTCCTGCCGCGCCGGTGCGCGAAGCACCCAAGGCGGCTGCCCCTGCCAAGCCCGAACCTGCGCCTGCTCCCGCTGCCGCAGCCGGCGGCGATGTAAAGGCGCCCTTTCTGGCGCTGGCAAGCAGTCAGGTAAACAGCGCCGTGCGCACCTATCTGGGTCTGGCCGAGATGGAAGCGCGCAACGGCACGCTGCACATCTATGTGCGCGACGAGGCCATGATCTTTATGAAAAAGCCGGCCGTGCAGGAACTGCTGCTGAGCTGCGCCAAGCAGGTGGGCCATCAGGCCATCGCCATTGAAAAGCTCAGCGACAAGCCCAAGGCGGCACCGGCACCCGGCCCCGGCATCAGCGGCGGTCTGGCCGACATCCTCTCCTCTGCCCGCAGTCTGGGAGTGGAAGTCAAGACCAAGTAAGAAAAAATCATAAAATATTGCAACATAAAAGGAGAAATCACTTATGGCGAAACCCGGAAGAATGCCCGGCGGCTTCAACATGAACGCAATGATGAAGCAGGCCCAGAAGCTGCAGAACGATATGAACAAGCTGCAGGCCGAACTGGAGCAGCGCGAGTACACCGCCTCCGCAGGCGGCAACGCCGTTTCCGTTACCGTGCAGAACAAGCAGATCAAGGCACTGTCCATCGCTCCCGAGGCCGTAGACCCCGAGGATGTGGAGATGCTGTGCGATATGATCACCGCTGCCGTCAACGATGCCCTGAATCAGGCCGAGGAAACCACTGCCCGTGAAATGCAGAAGCTCACCGGCGGTATGGGCGGCATGGGCGGTATGTTCTAATGAACTACTTTGCACCGCCGCTGGAGGCCCTCATCGAGCAGTTCCAGAAACTGCCGGGCATCGGGCGGAAGTCTGCCCAGCGGCTGGCTTTTCACGTGCTGTCCATGCCGGAAAACGGCGCGGAGGCATTTGCCAAGGCCATTCTGGAGGCGAAAAAGGGCATTCACACCTGTCGGGTGTGTCAGAACCTCACCGAGGGCGAGTTGTGCCCCATTTGCGCCGACCCCCGTCGGGACAGAAGCACCATTTGCGTGGTCACCGACCCCAAGGATCTCATCGCCATCGAGCGCACCCGGGAGTATCACGGCTTGTATCACGTGCTGCACGGCGTGCTCTCTCCCCTCAACGACATCGGCCCCGACCAGCTGCGCATCAAGGAGCTGCTGCATCGGGTCAGCGAAGAGGACGTGAAGGAGATCATTATGGCCACCAACCCCGACACCGAGGGCGAGACCACCGCACTGTACCTCAGCCGCCTGCTGCGGCCCTTTGAGGTGAAGGTGACCCGGCTGGCTTACGGCGTGCCCGTGGGCGGCCATCTGGAGTTCTCGGACGAAGTGACGCTGACTCGCGCGCTGGAAGGCCGCAGAGAACTGTAACGCAAGAGAAAAACACTGTGCAACCGCACAGTGTTTTTTGTTTTGCGGGGAGGCTTTTTATGCCGATTTCGATTTAATTTTGTATAATCCTATCTGCATTATACTAATCGTATTTGATTTTGGGCATAAAAACACCCTCTGCCATCGGCAGAGGGTGCTTGTGCTTATTCCTTGATACTGCCGTCGGCGTTGAACAGAGGCAGTTTTTCCAGATAGATGATGTCGTCGCGGGTCTGGGCATCGCCCTCGGCCAAAATGGCCATACGGCCCACCACGATGCCGCCGGCCTTGGTGACCAGCTCTTCCACGGCGGCCAGACTCTCGCCGGTGGAGATAACGTCGTCTACCAGCAGGATGCGCTTGCCCTTCATCTTGCGGGCGTCGGCGCCGTCCAGATAGAGGGTCTGCTCTTTGGCGGTGGTGATGCTGTTGACGGTGACGGAGAAGATGTCCTTCATATACAGCTTGGGTGCCTTACGGGCCAGCATATAGGTCTCGTCGCCGTTCTGCTGGGCCATCTCGTGTGCCAGCGGAATGCCCTTGGCCTCGGCGGTGATGAGGTAATCATACTCGGGGGCCTTCTCCAGCAGGGCGCTGGCAGCGGCTACGGTAAGCTGGGGGTCGCCAAAGATGACAAAGGCGCCGATATACAGGTCATCGGTCACGGGGCACAGGGGCAGATGGCGCTCGAGACCGGCAATGTTCATGGTATAATGCATAGGGATCACTCCAATTTCAAAATATGGCGCAAGGCACCATATCTATTATACCGTTTTTTTGCCAGTTGTCAATTTTTGTGAAGAAGTTGCTTCGTCCAGGATTTGACTTCGCCACTGCCGCAGCAGTTCCCGATGGAAAAGGATCATCAGCGCAACCCACGTTCCGGCGATTAAAAACGGAACTGCCGTGGTATGATCCCAAATCTCTCGCAGCGTTTGATTCCAATACCGCTGAATTTGATTGACATCATGCATATAGTAGGCGATGCCCCACAACGGTACACCAAACAAACACAATTCCGCACCTAAAATTGCACCGCGCACGAGCTTCCTATCCTGCTTCCAGTTACCCAAACAACCCCAAAAGGACAACAGCAAGAGTGCATAGATGCCGAACGTAAAAATCGAGTACTGCTGGTACACAAACTTATCACTGCGTGAACCGGGATAGGTAAACCACGGCAGCACGCTGAAAAGCAGCAATGCCACGGTCAGTACAACCATAACCACAAAGCCGGACGACCGCCAACCGGTGCGATCTTGCTCGCTTGCGATTACCGCCGCTTGCACCAAAGCTTCGGTCTCTTCCCGACTAAGGTCTTGGGTGATGCGCTCCCCGCGCAGCAATTCGGTCACGGTAACGCCCAGCACCTCGGCCAGCGGCATCAGCAGCGATACATCGGGCAGGCAAGTTCCCGTTTCCCATTTGCTCACCGCCTTATCAGAAGTATGCAGCCGCTGTGCCAGTTCTTTTTGGGTCAGTTCTTGCTCTTTCCGCAAGGCAGATACAAACGCGCCAAACTTTTCCTTTTCTAACGTCATGGTTTTCACCTCGCGATCGACTGTTCTTGCCTTCAGTATAAAAGTCTCCATCCCCCTTTGCAACCGCTTTGCAGGCGAATGGTCGCATTTCCCGCAAAACTTGCGCACTTTCCGGAGAAAAACCCCTGTTTTGGGCAGAAAACTCTTGCAAGCGGCCGGTTTTTTGGATATGATAATATTGTTATGATGTTTCTTTGGAAACAAAAGAAAAGAACAAAAAGGAGAGGAAAAACCAAATGGATAAGTTTTTCAACATCCGTCAGAGCGGCTCTACCGTTCGCGCCGAGATCATGGCCGGTCTGACCACCTTCTTCGCAATGGCTTACATCGTCTTCGTCAACCCCAATCAGGTTGCCGCAGAGGGTGCCAATGGCTGGCTGGCCGGTCTGGGCGGTGACCCCGTGGCTCTGGGTCAGATTTGGAACGCCGTTTTCGTGGCTTCTATTCTGGCTGCTGCACTGGGCACTATGCTGTATGCACTGTATGCCAAGCTGCCTTATGCACAGGCTTGCGGTATGGGTCTGAACGCATTCTTCTGCACCTGCTTCGTGTCCGGTGCACACTTTGCCGGCGTTGATGTGATGACCGGCTATCAGTCCGGTCTGGTCATCATCTTCCTGTCCGGTGTCATCTTCCTGATTCTGTCTATCACCGGCGCCCGTGAGTACATCGCCAAGGCGATGCCCGAGTGCCTGAAGAAGGCCATCTCTGCCGGTATCGGTCTGTTCATCGCCTTCCTGGGCTTCCAGAATGCAGGCGTCATTCAGGCCAACCAGTACACCCTGGTCCAGTTCGTCGACATCGCCGGCGGCACCAAGGCTACCATCGTCCCCGCTCTGGTTGCACTGGGCGGCCTGCTGGTCATCGCCATTCTGGACAAGCTGCACGTCAAGGGCAGCGTGCTGCTGGGCATCGTGGCTTCTGCCGTTGCTTACTATGTGGCAATGGGCGCTGTCCCCAGCTTTGACATGAGCCAGATCGGCCAGTCCTTCCAGGACTTCGGCAAGTACGGTATCTCTGCTCTGCTGAACGGCGAGGCTTGGAGCGCTG
This sequence comes from Clostridia bacterium, assembly GCA_017548175.1. The sequence goes on from JAFYMZ010000039.1 coordinate 5,667, forward strand.
CCTTCAACGGCGCACACATCGGCGGCATCTTCAGCGCCCTGATGCTGATCCTGACCTTCTGCCTGGTTGATATGTTCGACACCATCGGCACCCTGTACGGCACCGCTTCTCAGGCCAATATGCTGGACGAGAACGGCGACCCCCTGAAGATCAACAAGGCTATGGCTTGTGACTCTGTGGCTACCGTTGCCGGTTCCGTCTTTGGCACCAGCACCTGCACCACCTTTGTTGAGTCTGCAGCCGGCGTTGCTGCCGGCGGCCGTACCGGTCTGACCAGTCTGACCACCGCCATCTGCTTCCTGCTGTGCCTGCCCCTGAGCCCCATCGCCTCCATCGTTCCTTCCTGCGCTACCGCTCCCGCTCTGATCTACGTGGGCGTTCTGATGCTGAAGAACTTTGCCAAGGTTGACATGGACGACCTGTGCTCTGCTGTGCCCGCATTCCTGACTCTGGTCATGATGCCCCTGACCTACTCCATCTCCAACGGTATCGGCATCGGTGCAATCGCATACGTCATTATGACCCTCTGCACCGGCAAGTTCCAGAAGAAGGACATTATGGTCACCGTCATCGCCGCCCTGTTCGTGCTGAAGTTCATCTTCATCACCATGTAAGGCGCTGCGAACCCAAGAAACACCCACCGCCCCCGGACATCCGGGGGCGGTTTTTTCGTCGCATTGCACAGGTTTCGGGGGGCGTTTTTGTGCGGGTCTCCAAAATTGAAAGTGCGCCTTGACATCCGCGGAGATCCGCAGTACAGTTAAGTTAGAAAAGTACCATCTTTACATAGAGTCGTCCGCAAACCCATCTGTGGTACGGTCCGCCACCCACCCGGTTTTTCCCTGGCATATACGGTACGCAGTCCACCCGTGATGCGCCATCTTCCGTGCTTTATGCGGCGCAATTGACAGCATACGTGGAACACCGACGGACTCATCGTAATAGACTTTTCGCAAGATGAGATGCGCGAACCCCCGGCACACGCCGGGGGTTCTTTTTTGTTTATGGAGAGGCAAAAAGAAAACCGCTGCGTCCGGCTGGACACAGCGGTTTGTTTTCTTTTGTGGGGTTCGCGTTTAGCGGTCGATGGCGATGTAAGCGGTAGCGCCGTCAGCCAGCTTGTACTCGATCAGGCCCAGAGTGGTGGCACCCTCGTAGTCGCCGTCGCCCTTGGTCAGGGTCTTGGCCTCGATGGCATAGACGAAGTAGGTGTAGTCAGCGCCGCTCTTGGTCAGCTTGTCGTAACCGGCCTTCAGCTGAGCGGTCAGGGTAAAGTCAGCGGACTCGCCCAGGGTCATGTCGCCGGCCTTTGCAGCCTTGGCAACAGCGTCCACGCAGGACTGGAACTGGCCGGCCAGAACGCTGGTCAGGGGGTTGGACTGGCCGTCAGCCATGCTGCTCTTGCCAGCTTCCTTGGTGTAAACATAGTAGCCGCCCTCGGTCTTCTTGCCCTGCATCAGAACCTTGACGATCTCGCCACCCTGAACGGTGAACATGGAACCCTGCTGCAGACGGGTCTCGTCAGCGGGCAGGTTCTTGTCAACGGTGTCGCCGCCGCAAGCAACGCAAGCGATCATCAGCATAGCAACAGCCAGGATCAAAGCGATAGACTTCTTCATGATTGATTTCTCCTTATTTGTTAAAAATTTATTCTTTAAAAACTCACAAGGGGTATTATACAAAAACTTGCTGAAAAATGTAGTGGACAAGCAAGAGAAGATGTACAAAAATTAAGATTTTTTCTGTGCAGGTTGCCGAAAAAATTGTAAAGGATTGGAAAAATCGATTCTCCCTCCCATTCTCTCCCCTTTTCGTCGGCAGGCCGCCCCAGCGGAAACTTGACAAGTTGATCCCTGTATGATACCATTATTTTGTTTGACAATTTTCCATTTTACAGGAGGAATTCCCAATGAAGATCAATAAATACAAGGGCCTGAAGGCCGTTCGCGTGGTTCAGCTGGTCACCGATGAGCAGCTGGCTCAGCAGCTGGAAGAGATCCGCCGTCAGTATCCCCTCAGCGAGAGCATCACCGACCGTGCTGCCAAGCTGGGCGACGAAGTGCTGATCGACTACGCCGGCTTTGTGGGCGAGACCCAGTTCGAGGGCGGCACCGCCGAGCGTCAGCCCCTGATGCTGGGCTCCGGCACCTTTATCCCCGGCTTTGAAGAGCAGCTGGTGGGCGCCAAGGTGGGCGACAAGGTTGACGTAAAGGTCACCTTCCCCCAGGAGTATCACGCCACCGATCTGGCCGGCAAGGAAGCCGTCTTCCACTGCACCGTGCACGCCATCACCGCCAAGTCTCTGCGCGCGCTGGACGATCAGTTTGCCAAGGACATCGGTATGATGAACACCATGGAAGAGATGAAGGCCGCTCTGCGCGCCCAGATGCAGCAGTATGCCGATCAGGTTTCTGATGCACAGATGCGCGATCAGCTGCTGAATGCCCTGGTTGCCGAGTGCGAGGGTCTGGAAGTGTCCGACGAGCTGATCGAGGCCGAGTTGGATGACGCCATCAAGACCGTTTACCAGCAGCTGCAGCAGCAGGGTCTAACCCTGAACGATTACCTGCAGTTCTGCGGCCGCACCATGGAAGATCTGCGCGACGAGCTGCGTCCCAACGCCACCAGCACCGTCAAGGCCCGTCTGGCCCTGCAGGAAGTCAGCCGTCTGGAGAACATCACCGTCTCTGAGGAAGAGATCGAGGCCGAGTACCAGGTCTTCTCCCGCGAGTGCGGCATCCCCGTGGAGCAGCTGAAGCAGGCTTGCGGCAACGATGCACTGGAGGCACTGCGCAAGGACGTCACCATGAAAAAGACCATCGCCATTCTGGTGGACAACGCCGAGATCACCGTTCAGCAGGCATAAATCAACGAAACAAACAGCCCGAAGCCTTGCTTTGGGCTGTTTTTGCAAGGAAAACCCGGAAAGGAGGCCGTGATGGACGAATTGCAGCAAGTGAAAAAGCGGTTGGAAGAGCTGGCCGGCCGCAGCGCCGGTCGAGGCGCGTATGTTGCCAGCGAGTTTCTCACCCCGGCAGAGCAGGCGCTGCTGCTTTCTCTGCGGCTGCCTGCCGCCTTTACGCTGGAGGGCGGCTACCCTCAGGCCGAGCGGCGCATCGCCTGGTTCGGCAGCGAGCACACCTGCGGCTGGGCGGAAGAGCCGCCGCTGGTCTGGCTGGAGATCGCCCCCAAGTCGGCCAAGTTTGCCGAAGATCTGGCGCATCGGGACTTTTTGGGCGCGTTGATGCATCTGGGTCTGCGCCGGGAGGTGCTGGGCGACCTGCTGCTGCAGCAGGGCAAGGCGTGGCTGTGCTGTCTGGACACGGTGGGCGAGTACATCTGCCGCCAGTTGGAAACGGTGCGCCACACCACGGTGGTGGTGACCCCCTGTGCCGCGCCGCCGGAGGATGCTCTGCCCCAACCCAAACAGGCGCAGATCGTGGTGGCCTCTCCCCGACTGGATGCGCTGGTGGCTGCCGTCTATCGCCTGTCCCGCAGCGAAAGTCAGGCGCTGTTCGACAAGGAACTGGTTTTTGTCAACAGTCTGCCAGCACGCAGCCTGGGCTTTGACGCCAAACCGGGCGACCTGATCTCGGTGCGCGGTCACGGGCGGTTTTACTTCGACGGCATTGAGCGCGAGACGAAAAAAGGCCGCCTGCGCGCCAACGTGCGGGTATTTTGAACCGCACGGCAGCAAAAAACAAGAAAAAGACACCTGAAAACAGGTGTCTTTTTTGATTTTGTTGGGTTGGAAACGGTTATTTCTGCGCCACCAGCAGGTAGCGGTGGTAGGTGCCCTCTACCTTTCCCTGCGCTTCCATCACCTGCTGCATCTTCAGCAGGCGGTCAAAGCAGGCGTCCACGGAAAAACCGGTGAACTCC
>JAFYMZ010000040.1 GCA_017548175.1 Clostridia bacterium
GCTCTGACGGCAAGACCACCACCACCTCGGTGATCGCCGAAATACTGCGTGCATCGGGCAAGACCGTCTGGGTGGGCGGCAACATCGGAACACCGCTGCTGGATCAGGCAGACAAGATGCAGCCCACCGACCGGGTGGTGCTGGAACTGTCGTCCTTCCAGCTGATGAGTATGCGCCAGTCGCCTGCCGTGGCAGTCATCACCAATCTGTCCCCCAACCATCTGGATTGGCATCGGGGGATGGACGAGTATGTGGAAGCCAAGTGCAATCTGTTCCGCCATCAGGGAGCGGAGGGCGTTGTGGTGCTCAATCGGGACAATGCGGCATCCTGCCCCTTGGCAGAGTCTGCCCCCGGCGCGGTGCGCTGGTTCTCCCGTCAAAACGGCACCCAACAGGGTGCGGCGCTGCTGGACGGCGTGCTGTGCCTGAACGGGCAGCCGGTGGTGGCGGCAAAAGAGATCCGCATTCCCGGTGTGCACAACGTGGAAAATTATCTGGCCGCCATGGCCGCGCTGGATGGAGAGGTATCCCACGCAGTGATGGCACAGGTGGCACGGGAGTTTGCCGGTGTGGAGCATCGCATCGAGTTTGTTCGCGAGGTGCGCGGCGTCAGGTGGTACAACGACTCCATCGGCAGCAGCCCCAGCCGTACGTTGGCAGGCCTTGCCAGCTTTGATCAGCCGTTGCTGCTCATTGCCGGCGGTTATGATAAAAAGATCCCCTTTGATGAATTGGGCGCTGCCATTCCCGGCAAAGTCAAGCACCTGTTGCTGTGCGGCGTTACCGCGGACAAGATCGAGGCTGCCGTCAAGGCTGCCCCCGATTATGCCCCCGGCAAGCCCCATATCCACCGCTTTGACAACCTGACCGACACGGTACAGGGTGCGGCAAAGCTGGCGGAAGCAGGGGATGTGGTGCTGTTCAGCCCCGCCTGCGCGTCCTTTGACCAGTTCCCCAACTTTATGATCCGGGGACGGTTTTTCAAAGATCGAGTGAACGAATTGACCCAAGAGAATTGAGGTGTTTAGATTGGAACTGAAGGAAAAAATCAAACTGCTCACCCGTGCTTACGGTGTGTCCGGCGATGAGTTTGCTGTCAGCAAGATCGCAGCCGAACTGATGGCACCCTATGTGGATCGGGTAGAGATCGACGACTTCGGCAACGTGACCGGCTACCGCTCCTGCGGTGTGCCCGGTGCCAAGAAACTGCTGCTGGATGCCCATATCGACCAGATCGGCTTTATGGTCACCGAAGTTACCGACGAAGGCTTCCTGCGTTTTATCGCCATGGGCGTGGACCAGCGTATGCTGCTGGGCAGTGAACTGCGCGTGCTGACCAAGAACCACGGTGATATTCTGGGTGTTGTGGCCGCAATGCCGCCCCATATGCAGAAACCCGGCGACCAGAAGAAGTCTGTGCCCATCAGCGAGATGGTAGTGGATATCGGTATGACCGGTGACCGCGCCCGCGAGATGGTGCAGGTGGGCGACTATATGGTCTTTGCCGCAGAACCCTTTGATATGCTGTCCGGCGGTCTGTGCAGCAAGGCACTGGATGACCGCGCCTGTCTGGTATGCATCCTGCACGCGCTGGAGCTGATGAAGGACAAGCCCCTGCAGGTGGACATCATCGTTACCGCCACCACCAAGGAAGAAATGGGCGGCCACGGTGCACAGGCTTGCGCCTACCGCGAGAATCCCGACTATGCCATTGCCATTGACGTGACCCACGCCCGTACCGCCGACGCACCCAACGTGCTGAAGGAACTGGGCGACGGCGCAGATATTTCCATCGGCTCCAACAGTCATCCCGCCTTTGCCCGTAAGGTGGTGGAGATCTGCCGCGCCAAGCAGGTGCCCCACCGTGTGGATGCCTGCCCTGCCGCCAGCGGCACCAACGCATGGACCATGCAGATGATGCAGAGCGGCATTTGCTCGCTGGTCATCTCTCTGCCCCTGAAGTATATGCATTCTCCCGTAGAAGTTCTGCGTATGAAGGACGTGGACAGCGTTGGCCGCTGCCTTGCGGAGTTTGCCATGAGTTTTGATGGGAGGCTGTAAAGATGGAACTGAAAGAATTGCTCCGGGACCTGTGCCAGCTGGACGGCGTGCCCGGTTATGAAGACGAAGTAAGAGCCTATATCGAAGAAAAAGCCCGTCCCTATGCCGACGAGATGTTTGCCGACAGTGTCGGCAACCTGTTCGTACTGAAAAAGGGCAAGGCCCAGGGCAAGCGCCCCCTGATGGTGTGCGCCCATATGGACGAAGTGGGTTTTTTGGTGCGGAATATCACCGAAGACGGTATGGTCAAGCTGGCAGCTGCCGGCGGCATTGACCCCCGCGTGCTCATCGGCCGCCGGATGAAGGTGGGCCTGAAGAAGACCCTGGGTGTCATTTCCCTGAAGGCCATTCATCTGACCACCCCCGAAGAGCGCACCAAGGCCCCCGACCTGCAGAGCCTGTACGTGGATATGGGCGCTACTTCCAAGAAGGAAGCCGAGAAGTATGCGGGCGTGGGCGAGCCTGTGATGTTTGACAGTGATTTTGTAGAGTTCGGTGACGATTGCGTCAAGGCAAAGGCACTGGACGACCGTATCGGCTGTGCCGTGATGCTGGATATGCTGAAGGGCGAAGTGCCCCAGGATACCTGGTTCGTCTTTGCCGTGGGCGAAGAGATCGGCCATCGCGGTGCACGCGTTGCCGTGCAGCGTCTGGATCCCGCCGCAGTCCTGGTCATCGAAGGTACTACCGCTGCCGATA
>JAFYMZ010000041.1 GCA_017548175.1 Clostridia bacterium
GCCGGCATCATCATGGGTGACTACCACAACTGCGCAGCCAGCGACCCCGATAAGGCCCTGTCCCTGCAGCAGATTTTCGAGGATCTGGTCAAGCCCGCAGGCAAGCCCACCATCACCGGTGTGGTCTGCGGTCACTGCAGCCCCAGCATGAGCCTGCCTCTGGGCGAGGAGTTCTTCCTGGATGCTGACACCTGCACCTTCCGTCCCCTGTAAGAGCACAAGAAATGAAAACAGCTTGGGAGCAATTCCCAAGCTGTTTTTCGCTTTTATTGCGCGGAAAGAAGCCGCGTTTTCCGTCCAAATTCTGCAAAATCCCTTGCAAAGTGCGGAAAAAGGGCGTAAACTATAAAAGTTATCATATTTTTAGTAAAGAAGGCTCTCTTTTATGTGGGATACATTGGTCCATAGCGGTCTGCACGCGCTGGAGGAAACGGCAAAACTGCTGCCCTTCCTGTTCGTTGCATATTTGCTGATGGAATACTTGGAACATCATGCCGCCGCAAAGATGGAAGGTCTGCTGCGCGCCATCGGCCCTGCCGGTCCCTTGGTGGGTGCGGTGCTGGGATGCATTCCCCAGTGCGGATTTTCTGCCACCGCATCCAATCTGTATGCCGCCGGCTTGGTCAGCCGCGGTACGCTGCTGGCGGTCTTTCTTTCTACCTCGGACGAGGCGCTGCCGCTGCTGCTGGGACATAGCAATGCCGGCAGTGAGATCGCAAAACTGCTGCTGAGCAAACTGCTCATCGGTATCGCCGTAGGCTTTGCCGTGGATCTGCTGATGCGCAAATTTGGCAAGCCCCGGGAACTCACCGACCTGTGCGAGCATTGCGGCTGTCACGATCATGGCGGTATTCTGCGCCCTGCGTTGTGGCACACGCTGCGCATTGCGCTGTTCTGTCTGGTACTGAACTTTTTGCTGCACCTTGGCTTTGACCTGTTGGGACAGGAGCGGCTGGCAAGTCTGCTGCTGTCGGGCAGTTGGGCACAGCCCTTCTTGGCCGCGCTGGTGGGCTTGGTGCCCAACTGTGCCGCATCGGTGATGCTGACCCAGTTGTACTTGGGCGGTGTCATCAGCTTTGGCTCGGTGCTGGCCGGTCTGTGCGCCGGTGCCGGTGTTGGCTTGGCGGTGTTACTGCGCGTCAACGGCGATAAAAAAGAGAGCCTGCGGATCGTGGCGACACTGTATCTGGTGTCTGCCGTAGTGGGCCTGATCGCGCAAATTCTGTGATCAAAAATTGCAAAACTGTAATCAAAAACCCGAATTCCGTAATCGGAATTCGGGTTTTCTGCATCGAATTTAGGGGGTGCGAGGGTGAACTCAAGCCTCTGCCGGGGCGAAATGATCCAGAATGGCGGCTGCGGTCGCAACTACACTGCCCTGTACAAAGTTGGGTTTTCCGCCGCCGCGGCCGTTGAGCGCACCGTTCAGTTCCTTGCACACGGCGCGCAGATCGTCGCCTTCGGGGCTGACCATAGCGTATTTATAATCCCCATCCTGTCCCGCGAAAACGGCGCAGCGGCCACCGCAGACCTCGCCGATGGCTACCGTCAGGCGGCGCAGTGAGTCGGGGGAGAGGGCAGGCTCAAAGAGCAGCACATTGCCCTTGTCCCGATATTCTTCGGCGCGGAGGGCAAAGAGCGTGCTTTCCAGTTCACCGCAGCGCAGGCGGCAGGCGGCCAGTTCGTCCTTCATCCGCAGGGCGGCGGCAGCCGTTTCGGTGGGCTTGGCGGACAAGGCCTGCGATACCAGCAGGTTTTGCTGCCACAGGGTGGACAGATATTGGGCGGCACGGTTGCCGCACAGCAGTTCCAGCCGCACGCCGGAACGGAACTTCTGACAGGAGATCAGCTTCACCAGACCCACCTGTGCGGCAGAGCGCACGTGAGTGCCGCAACAGGCGCACAGGTCAGCGCCGGGGAATCGGGTCAGGCGTACCTGTCCGTCCAGCTCTTTTTTGCTGCGGTAGGGGATGCCGGGCAGCTCCTCCGAAGTGGGATACAACACTTCCAGCGGATGATCTTCGGTGATGTAGTGGTTGGCGGCGGCCTCGACTTCCAAGGCATCTTCCAGCGTCATCTCGCAGTTGAAATCGATGGTGGTGATGTCGCTGCCCAGATGGAAGCCCACGTTGTCGCAGTGGAACCGGCTGCAGATCATACCGCTGACGATGTGCTCGCCGCTGTGCTGCTGCATATGGTCAAAGCGGCGCTCCCAGTTGATCTCGCCTTCGACCGATGCGCCGAGTTCCAAGGGCGCATCGCAGGTGTGGGTGATGATGCCGGCTTTTTCGTGGACATCCAGCACTTGCACGCCGCCCAGACGGCCGGTGTCGGCAGGCTGACCGCCGCCTTCGGGATAGAATGCGGTACGGTCAAGGGTCACGAGAAACCGGTCGTTTTTGCCGGGCTGGCAATCCAGTACGGTGGCGGTAAAGCAGCGCAAGTATGCGTCCTGCTGATAGAGTTTTTCGGTCATAAAGATGCCCCTCTCGGAGGAAATGTTGTTGAAATGATTATAGCACGGCAACTAAGAAGTTGCAACAGGGGAGGAAAAAGCATAGCGGCATGGAGCATACGGACTTTGAAACTCAATTTGTTCAAATAAAAGGAAAAAACTGGGAAACTTTTTCTTAAAACTTCCGTATATTTTGTGAAAATACATTGTAATTGTCAAACGTTTGGAGTATAATACAGAAAATAGGAGTATTATGCGCGATAGGAGTTGAACGGCTGATTATGAGAAAATCACGCTCTCGCGGAAAACTGAATATTCCATTTGTTCTGGCAATTGTTATGTTGTGGCTTACGGCCGTAACTGTGTTTTTAACCAGTGGCTTGTACGCAAGATATACGACTGCGGGTTCGGCTTTTGATTCTGCCCGCGTTATTAAGTTTAACCGACTGGAAGTAAAAGAAAAAGGCGCATTTGCGACATTGGAGTCCGGCAACAATCAGTTCCTCGTGATTCCGGGTGTCAATATCACCAAGGACTTCTTGGTGAAGTTTGGCGGCAGCGAGGCAGCTACCATCGTGTTTGTGGTGGCGGAAACGCCGAACTGGACACCGGTCGGCGACAGCAAATACAAATTCCAGGCGTTTTCCGGAAAAATGACGTGGATGGCAGATCAAAGCAAGTGGACTGCTTTGACGCCCATTACCAATGTCCCCGGTGAATATGTGTACTACAGTGTGTTGGGTCCCAATGAAACTTTAGATAAATCGTTCATTAAGGACGCAAGGATTACGGTTGCGGAAACAATTACCCGCAGCGAACTTTCCACACTGGAAAGCAGTCCCCTGCAAATCAAACTGACCGCTTATGCGGTACAGTCCAATGGCTTTGACAGCGTCGAAGACGCGTGGGAGTCTCTTAGCCAGAAACATCGCGGATAATCGTGCGCTTCCGCAATTACTGAGGTAATGATATGACCAAAAAATACATCGCATTTTTTATTTGTTTATGTGTCCTGCTGACCGTATTGGCGCAGGGCCTTCCTCCCGTGCTTGCACTTCTTGGCGTCGATGCACAGGAAGAAGCGCCGGAGCAGGAAGGCTTTGTATGGCCGGAGTCCAAACTGACATGGATGTCCTATCGGGATTTCTGTTTGGCATCTGCGGTGAAAGCCTATGAAAATCCTGAATTGTATCTGGGCTACGAAGCTGTTTTTGCGGTTGACCGTTGGGGTAGCTTTGTTCTGGAGGACAACTTTGAAAAAGAAAGCCGTGCATCGCAGTGGCCCAACAAAGCTGACCTTATGGATGACGAAGGCAACGGTCTCCGTGTTGTGATTACCGACTATCATCTGGATACCGAAGAAAAGGCCCTGTGGTATAAGGTCGCGGCGCCGGAAGGCGAGACGCTGCCCGAACTGCTGCAGGAATATCCGTATGTTCTGTTTTATAGTAATATCGAACCGGATCCTGCTTTGTACATCCAGCCCCAGTATGCAATGTTTGCCGGGGATACGGTAGAAATCAAGGTCGCAAAGGAAGCCGCTTGCCGCAGTGCAATTTTGAACACGGCCGACCTGCCCCTGATGTTTACTGTCAGTGCCGACTGGAATGATAATGCGTATTATGACTTGGGCGATACCACGGGCTGGAATGAGGATTTGGCAGACCGTGAATATCGTTATGTAGATGCTTCCTCGGTGATTTTGATCCCGGCGGAGGCTGCAGCTGCTTATGTAGCACTGATGGAGACCCGATACTCTCGTCAGTTCAATTATCTGCTGTCTCAGATTCCTGAGTCTGTGCTGGAGCAGCTGTCTCCCCAGCATTACGAATCGCTGGAAGCCTTTTTGGAAGAACTGATCGTGCTGGAAAATGTGCAGCACACCACCGAGGTACAGGTGGGTGAACTGACGCTGCCCGTTGCCGTCAAGGGTCGTCTGCCTCAAGAGGGCGTGCAGCTGCAGGCAGCACCGGTCACGGCAGAGACGGTACTGAGCGAAGGCTTTGACATTGAAAATCCCGATGATATCATCGTTGCGCTGGACATCAAGCTGATCAACGAGGCAGATGGAAGCGAATGGCAGCCTGCGGAAGGCGAAAGCGTTCAGGTGTCCATCGGCGTGGCTGCGTTTGGCTGCGAAGAGTTGCAGATGGTTCGCGTACACCACAAGCACGGCGACAAGATCGATGTGCTGAATGTCTTTATGGTGGTGGATGGCGCCGTAACTCTGCAGACCGGCGGTTTCTCGATCTATGTGGTGGAATATGTGGGTGACCAGACGGGTACAGAATATGCCCAGAACTCCACCTTGGAATTAAAGGTAGGTCAGGAAATTTTCCTGTATTCCGGTCGAGGTACGAGTAAGAATTTTACCGGAACCTGGGAAGTGACCGATACTTCCGGCGCACTATACTATACGGTACACGGTAATTCCACAGAGTTGGATAATGATGGTATGAATGTACCGTGGATTCGTATTATTGCGTTGAAAGAAGCGACAGGCGTAACCCTTCGGTTCAAGTACCGCAATAATAACCGAACAGTAACGGAAAC
>JAFYMZ010000004.1 GCA_017548175.1 Clostridia bacterium
AATCATGTGTAACTATCTGTTCTGCACGATTCATAAAGCACCTCTTACACAAGGGAGGCTTTGGTGCGGTGTGTAACTGTTAGGCAAATTTTTATTTATCGGTTAGTCATATTGTAGCATAATTTAAGTCCATAGTAAAGGAATGTAAAAGATACCCGTGATGTTTCGACATCACGGGTATAATTAGTTTTAGAAAACTGTCCTTTAGAGTACAGCTCTTACGAGCAGGATTTTTTTGTTTTATGTTCGTTTGAATTAGAAGCGAACCATAGAGCGGTTGATCTCGTCCAGAGAGTGTGCGCCGCACATGAACATGGCATCCTCCAGTTCGGCCTTCAGCTTGGCAACGTAGGTGGCGATGCCCTCTGCGCCGGCACCGTAGACCATATTGACGAAGGGACGGGCGATGATGACGCCGTCAGCGCCCATAGCCAGAGCCTTGAACACGTCCATACCGGTACGGATACCGCCGTCAACCAGAATGGTCATCTTGCCGCCTACTGCGTCCACGATCTCGGGCAGCACTTCTGCGGTAGCGGGGCACTGATCCAGCACGCGGCCGCCGTGGTTGGACACGACGATGGCGCTGGCACCGGCCTCCAGTGCCTTCAGAGCGCCGGCAGCGGTCATGATACCCTTCAGGATAAAGGGCTTCTCAGCCATTGCGGCGATCTCCTTCAGCTCTTCCACCGTCTTGCTGCCGGCGGGAGGGGTCAGGTTCTTCAGGAAGGGCAGACCTGCGGCATCGATATCCATAGCGATGGCAAAGGGATTGGCTTCCTTGACCAGCGCCATCTTCTCGCGGATCAGCTCGATGTTCCAAGGCTTGACGGTGGGCACGCCGCAGCCGTTGTACTTCTTCAGTGCCTCGGCGGTGGCCTGAATGACAGCGGGATTCAGACCGTCACCGGTAAAGGCGGCGATGCCGGCAGCGGCGCAGCCGGAAACCAGAATGTCATTGTACTCCAGATCGGTGTACTTGTCGCCGTAGTGCATCTGCATGGCGCCCACGGGGCCGGCAAATACGGGAATGGTAAAGGTGCGGCCGAACAGATGGGCGGTGGTGTCGATGGGCTTGTTCTCGCAGATGGTGTCCATGTTGACGCGGACGTCCTGCCACTTCTGATAGTTGCGTGCGGCACCGGTGCCGCTGCCCTTTGCGCCGGGGCCGGGAACCTGATTCTTACAGGCCAGGCCGTTGCAAACGGGGCAAGATTTACAATAGGGGCCCATGCAGCCACGGGCCTGCTCTAAAACTTCTAAATAGGTCATGTTGAAAACCTCCCTGTGTAGTGTGCTGGGGTAAAAATAAGCATCTGTAGCAAGTGTACCCCAAAAGTTGGGAAAAGGCAAGAGCACAGACGAAACTTCGGGGAAAAACAAAACAAGACCCACCGATGGGCGGGTCTTGCGATAAAAGCGGATGGAAGCAAGCTTATTTCAAGCCGCATTGGGCATACAATGCCTCGATGCACGGCGTTTTGTGGCGGATGTAGCCGTCAATGTCGTGGGGGAACAACCGGGCCGCGGCTTCCTTTACCGCGCCGTATTGCCGGACGGCCTCGGGATGCGTCCGCAGAAAATCCCGGAAGGTCAGGTGCCGGTGCAGTTCTGCCGACTGCAGAGGGCAGACGTACAAGTGGTGCTTTTGCAGGTGCGGCTTATTGGCATAGCAAAAGGCCTCCCGATCCCGGATGCCCAGATCGCCCTCGTGCTGATAGCCGATCTCCGCCAGTTTGGCAACCACGGCATCAAACACACCGTAGTCTTGGATGACCACGTCAATGTCAATGCAGGGCTTGGCGGACAACCCCTCTACCGCGGTGCTGCCCACGTGCTCGATGCGCAGGGCCAAGGATCCCAGCGCACGCGCCAGTTCCTCCCGGATGGCCGCGAAGTCCCGCTGCCAGCCTGCGTCATAGGGCACTACCACAACCTTTGCCGTTCGCATGGAAATCCCTCCGTTCCTGTTTGCCTGCCCTTATCCTATCACAATCCCGCCACAGATGCAAGAACGGGCACGGCGACCTGCGCCGTGCCCGTTGGGAACGATGGAATACGGATCAACCCTTGTACTCGGGGCTGACTTTTTCCGTCAGATATTTCAAAATGCTGCGGCGGGTGATAATGCCGATGAACATGCCGCGGTCGTCGATGACGGGCACGAAACTCTGCTGCTCTGCCTTCTCCAGCAGGTCGTCCATGCTGGTGGATGCCTGCACGGGGCTGTTGTCCTTGTGATGCGCAATGCTGCCCAGCGGCTCCTGCGCAGCCGTCTGAAAATCACCGCCGTGAATGCGGCGGATGCCCCACAACAGGTCGCCCTCGGTCAAAGTACCGGCGTAACTGCCGTTGCGGCGCAGTACGGGAATGGCTTTGTAGCGGCGGCGCTCCATGACCTGCAGCGCCTGCTCGATGGTATAGTCGTCATACACAAACGAAACATCCTGTTTCGGGGTCAGAAAAAAGAGTATATTCATCACAGTACCTCCTGATCTATAGTATAACATACCCCGTTTGTCGTTTTATCACGGTTTTGTAAACATGGGGTATGAAAAGTTTCGGCGAAAAAAATCCCGGGCAGCGGTTGGCTGCCCGGGTTTGGGTTACAGGAAATTATTCCACAGAGAGAATGTAGCTGTAGACCGGCTGACCGCCCTCCAGCACGTTGATCTCGGCGTTGGGTGCAGCGGCCTGGAACATCTCGCTGACCTTCTGTGCCTGCTCCTCGTCGGCACCTTCGCCGTACAGGATGGTGATGAAGGCAGCGTCGTTGCTGCACATACCCTCGGCCAGCTGCTGCATGGTCTCGAAGAAATCGGGGCCGGTTGCGTGCAGCTTGCCCTCGCACAGAGCCAGATAATCGCCCTGCTTGATGGGGTTGCCGTCGAACTCACTGTCGCGGGCAGCATAGGTCATCTGACCGGAGTGCACCAGCTGTGCTGCAACACCCATGGTCTGGGCGTTGTTCTCGGGATCGATCTCAGGGTCAAATGCCAGCATTGCGCTGATACCCTGGGGAATGGTCTTGGTGGGCAGGACAACGACCTGCTTGGAAGCCAGCTGGGCAGCCTGCTCGCTGGCCATAATGATGTTTTTGTTGTTGGGCAGGACAAAAACCACCTCGGCAGGGGTGGCATCGATGGCGCCCAGAATGTCTTCGGTAGAGGGGTTCATGGTCTGACCGCCCTCGACGATCTGGTCTGCGCCCAGATCGCGGAACAGGCTGACAATACCCTCGCCGGCGGCGACGGAAACAAAGCCATAGCGCTTCTCGGGCTCGGCGACCTTGACGCGAGTCATGGCGGCAGCCTGCTCGTCAGCAACCTTGCGGTCGTGCTGCTCCAGCATGTTCTCCACCTTGACGGTCAGCAGATGGCCGTACTTCATGCCTTCGCCCAGTGCCTTGTCGGGGGTATCGGTGTGTACGTGGACCTTGATGATCTCATCGTCTTCCACCACCACGACGCAGTCGCCGATGGTCTCCAAAAAGTCGCGCAGCAGCTGCGGATCGCGGCCTGCATCTTCGCGCTTGGCGATGAACTCGGTGCAGTAAGCAAAGGTGATCTCTTCGGTATCGAACTGAGAGAAGTCTGCGCTTTCCATCTTGATGGGATGGGCAGCAACCTTGCGCACGATGCGGGTGATGGTGCCGCTGATCACATCCAGCATAGCCTGCAGAATGATCACATAGCCGTAACCGCCTGCATCTACAACGCCGGCCTTCTTCAGCACGGGGTTCTGCTCGGT
>JAFYMZ010000005.1 GCA_017548175.1 Clostridia bacterium
ATAACCCCGGTCGGCTTCGCGCGGGGCGGATTTTCCGTGACCCAGATGGTCTTCTGCCACCACCAGAAAGCCTTGGTCGACCAAGAACCGGGCAAAGGCGTCGTAGCGGCCGCTGTATTCGCAAATGCCGTGGACGATCTGCAGAATGCCGCGAGGCTGTCCTGTGGGATGCCACGCCTGGGTGAAGATCTGATGGATGCCGTCGGCAGAGGGATAAAAATCGGTGGTATGGGTCATAGGGGTGCCTCCTCTTTTCTTTTTGAAAAAAGATGCTATAATAGATATATCAGTATGATAAACCCAAATCACTTTCTCGTCAATGGAGGGATGATTATGCAGGGATATATTCTGGCGCTGGATCAGGGAACCACCAGTTCCCGCGCCATTTTGTTTGATGCCGCCGGGCAGATCCGTACCAAGGCCCAGTATCCGCTGCGGCAGATCTATCCGGCACCCGGCTGGGTCGAGCACGACCCCATGGACATTTTGTCCACCCAGCTGATGGCTGCGGCGCAGGCCTTTGAGAAAAGCGGCTGCTCCCCCACCGACATTTGCGCCATCGGCATTACCAACCAGCGCGAGACCACCGTCGTGTGGGACAAAGACACCGGCCTGCCGGTGATGAATGCCATCGTATGGCAGTGCCGCCGCACGGCGGCCGCCTGCGACCGGCTGAAGGAAGAGGGCTTGAGCGACTACATCCAGTCGGTCACCGGCCTGATTCCCGACGCGTACTTTTCCGGCACCAAGATCGCGTGGATCTTAGACCACGTGCCCGGTGCCCGGCAGCGGGCGGAAAGCGGCAAGCTGCTGTGCGGCACGGTGGACAGCTGGCTCATCTGGAATCTGACGGGCGAGCACGTATCCGACCTGTCCAACTGCTCGCGCACCATGCTGTTTGACATTCACAAGCTGCAGTGGGATGAACGGCTGTGCAAGCAGCTGGGCATTCCCATGGGCATGCTGCCCCGACCGGTGGGCAACAGTCAGGTCTACGGCAGACTGCGCCCCGGCATCCGCGGCTTGGAGGCGCTGGCCGGCGTGCCGGTGTGCGGTGCGGCAGGCGACCAGCAGGCAGCGCTGTTCGGTCAGTGCTGCTTTGACCCGGGACAGGTGAAGAACACCTACGGCACCGGCTGCTTTACCCTGATGAACATCGGCGAGACCGCCGTGCAGAGTCAAAACGGCCTGCTGACCAGCATCGGCTGGCAGCTGGACGGCAAGACCATCTATGCCTTGGAGGGTAGCGTATTCAACGCGGGGTCGTCCATCCAGTGGCTGCGTGACGAACTGGGGCTCATCGGCAGCGCCAGCGAGTGCGACCGTCTGGCAGAGACCGTGCCCGACAACGGCGGCGTGTATCTGGTAAGCGCCTTTACCGGATTGGGCGCGCCCCATTGGGATATGTACGCGCGCGGCGCGATTTTGGGCATCACCCGCGGTGTGACCCGGGCGCACATCGCCCGTGCGGCGCTGGAGGGCATTGCCTATCAGGTATTTGATCTGGTGCACACCATGAGTCTGGACACCGGCCGCCCGGTAGAGAGCCTGTGGGTGGACGGCGGCGCCGCGGTCAGCGACTTTTTGCTGCAGTTCCAGGCCGACCTGCTGGGCTGCGGCATTCACCGGCCGCAAATGGTGGAGACCACCGCCGCCGGCGCGGCCTATCTGGCAGGCTTGGCCGTGGGCTTTTGGGACAGTCCTGAGGCCTTGCGGAACAACCGGCAGCTGGACCGCAGTTTTACCCCCACCATGGCACCGGCAGACGTGCGTGCCCTGCTGAACAAGTGGGCGCAGGCGGTCTCCCGCGCCAAAGATTGGGAAACACAGTAATCACGGGGCACGCGCCCCATACCCTTGAGAAAAGGAGCAATTACCATGAGTGAAGAAAACAAGAACCCCTTTGAGAAGAAGGGCGAGAGCCCTTGGGAAGCCGCGCGGAAAGAGTTTGAAAAGAGAGAGCGGAAGAAAAGCGCCGGCGGCAGCATCATCAAGCGCGTGATCATCACCCTGCTTTTTGCGGCAGTGTATTTTTACGTGACCCTGCCTGCCCTGAACCCCCAGAGCGGCGACCTGTACGCCTTTTTGCTCATCACGCTGGCCGTTTACGTGGGTCTGACGGTGCTGGGCACCGGCCTGTCGCCCAAGGCTACGCCGGCGGAACTGGGCCAGACCATCAAGCGCACCTGCAAGCCTGCGCTGGCGGTAGCCGTGGTGCTGCTGGGCGTGTGTCTGGTGGGCAACGTTGCCGGCAGCGTCCTGCTGCGCAGCGGCGCATACACCGAACTGCTGGATGTGCAGACCGGTGACTTTGCCAGCGAAGTGCAGGAGATCTCTTACGACCAGATCCCCATGCTGGACAAAGCCTCTGCCCAGCGTCTGGGCGACCGCAAGCTGGGCGAACTGAGCGATATGGTCAGCCAGTTTGAAGTGACCACCGACTATATCCAGATCAACTATCAGGGCGCGCCCGTGCGCGTGTCCACCTTGGCTTACGGCGACCTGTTCAAGTGGCTCAGCAACAAGGACGAGGGTCTGCCGGCCTATATCGTCATCAACATGGTGTCCCAGAAGGTGGACGTGGTGCGGCTGGAGGAGGGCATCAAGTACTCTACCGCCGACCATTTTGGCCGCAACGTCTACCGCAAGCTGCGCTTTGACTACCCCACCTATCTGTTCAGCGAAGTGCATTTTGAGATCGACGAGACCGGACATCCCTACTGGATCTGCCCCCGTGAGACCCGCACCATCGGTCTGTTTGGCGGCCGCGACATTATGGGCGCCGTCATTCTGGATGCCGTCACCGGCGAGAGCCGGTACTATGCCGCCGGCGAGATCCCCAGTTGGGTGGATCAGATCTACAACGCTGACCTGATCATCCAGCAGTATGACTACTACGGCCAGTATCAGAACGGCTTTATCAACTCCATCATCGGACAGAAGAACGTCACCGTCACCACCGACGGCTACAACTATATCGCCATGGGCGATGACGTGTACGTGTACACCGGCATCACCAGCGTGGGCGGCGACGAAAGCAACATCGGCTTTATCCTGTGCAATCAGCGCACCAAAGAGGCACGGTACTATGCCTGCGCCGGCGCGGAGGAATACTCCGCCATGGCCAGCGCCGAGGGTGCGGTGCAGCACCTGAAGTACACCAGCACCTTCCCCCTGCTGCTGAACATCAGCGGGCAGCCCACCTACTTTATGTCGCTGAAAGATGACACCCAGCTGGTGAAGATGTACGCCATGGTCAACGTGCGGCAGTATAACATCGTGGCCACCGGCGCCTCTGTGGCAGAGTGTGAAGCCAACTATATCCGCCAGCTGAACCAGAACGGCGTGGTGGACGGCGAGTCGGGCGCACAGATCACCGGTGTGGTGGCAGACATCCGCACCGCCGTCATCGAGGGCAACAGTTACTATTACTTCCGGCTGGAGGGCGAGAGCCATTATTACAGCATCTCTGCCGCCGACAGTCAGCTGGTGGTGGTAGTCAATGTGGGCGATACCGTCAGTATGCTGTCGTCTTCCACACAGGGCAGCATCCGCCCGGCTTCCGGTCTGACCGTTCAGTAACCGCATCAACACATACAAAAACAGGCACCCCGTCGGGTGCCTGTTTTTTGTTTGTTTCTTTCGGGTTATCGACGTCCGCCACCGCCACGGCTGCCGCCGCTTCGGCCACCGCCGCAGCGACTGCCTCCGCTGCTGCGTCCGCCACCGCCGCGGCTGCCGCTGCGAACGCTGCTGGAACGCGATGCAGGTCTGGATGCGGGACGGGATGCGCTGCTGCGAATGGTGCTGCCCATGGTGTTGATGGCGCTGCGGGTAGCTGCGCGACCCACTGTACCCACGAAACCGCCCATACTGGGGGTCGCATAGCCGCCGTAATACTTCCGCTTGGCGGCAGGGCGCTTGTTAGAGAAGGTCAGCACGACCACCACGATGACCACGACGATAAGGAAGCCCAGCAGCACGCTGCCGCCGTCGCTGCCATAATCCTCGGTGCCCCAGTCTTCATAACCGGAGCCGCCACCCAGCAATACGGCTTCCACGCCGACTGCCAAGTCTTGCACTGCCGCACCGTACTGCCGCACGCCAAACTTGGGTTCCAGGCAATGATTCAGCAGGTAATCCAGTTGTTCTTCTATTTCCGGCCACCAGCCGAAGTCAACGGAGAGATAATAATTATCCGCCGTCATCACCAACAACAGATCCGCACCGGTGAGATGCCATTCTTCGCACAGCAGATTGGCATAGTCTTCCAGACTGCGCAGGCCGGTGTGCTTGACGGTGACCACCACCAACCGGGCATCGGTGACATGCGCCAACTGCTGCCCAACGGTAACGAGGGCATGTTCTTCCCCGTCGGTAAACAGGTTCGCCGCGTCGGTGACGTAAAAGGTATCACTTTGCTGCACCGGGGCCTTGAACTGGCCAAAGGCGATGGCTGCCACCACCATCAGAACGGTGATGAGCCACGCCACTTTGCGATTTTTCATCATTCTTTGCTCCTTTCATAACGGCCGCCGCATCGGCGGCGGCGTTACTTCCGGCCGATGCTTACTGGCGGATGTCCAGCAGCTTCTGCTTCAGCTCGCCCTCGATGAGTGCCAGCGTGCCTTCTGCCTCGCGGCGCTTGGCGCGGCCTTCATCCTGGATCTTGACCACTTCATCCAGCGTCTCGATGAGCATCTGGTTGGTGTGCTGCAGGGTCTCGATGTCCACGATGCCGCGCTCGCTCTCCTTGGCGGTCTCGATGGTGGCCATCTTCAGCTTTTCGGCATTCTTCTTCAGCATTTCGTTGGTCATATCGTTGACCTCGCGCTGGGCCTTCATGGCCTGAATGGAATGCTCCACGCCCAGTGCCAGCACCATCTGGCTCTTCCACAGAGGAATGGTGTTGGTGATGGTGGACTGGATCTTTTCTGCCATCAGGGTATCGTTGTTCTGCACCAGACGGATCTGGGGACCCATCTGCAGGCTGACCATACGGGTCAGTTCCAGATCGTGCAGTTTCTTTTCAAAGCGGTCGCAGAAGGAGGCCATATCGTTGGCGGCCTGATGATCTTCCTGCTCGCCGCTGGCCTTGGCCTTTTCGATCATCTGGGGCAGTACATTTTCACGCACGTCGGCCAGCTTTTTCTTGCCGGCCAGAATGTACATGCTCAGTTCCTTGTAGTTGGCGGTGTTGCGCTCGTACATCTGATCCATCAGGGCGATGTCCTTCAGCAGCTGCACCTGATGGCCTTCCAGTGCGGTGACGATCTTGTTCACGTTGACTTCGGCCTTGTCATAGCGTGCCTTCAGGGCAGTGATGCGGTTGGCGCCCTTCTTAAAGAAGCCCAGCAGGCCCTTCTTTTCTTCATCGGCATCAAAATCTTTCAGTTCCACCACCAGATCGGTGATCATCTCGCCCACTTCGCCCAGATCCTTGGTGCGGACGCTTTCCAGTGCGCTTTCGGAGAAGTCGGACAGTTTCTTCTGTGCGGCAGAGCCGTACTGCAGGATCATCGTGCTGTTGGTCAGGTCGATCTGCTGGGCAAAATCATTGACCACTTTCTTTTCGGCTTCGGTGAGGAAGCTCTCATCCAGCACCACGGGGGTGACTTCGGGCTTGGCTTCCTCGACGGGCTTTTCGGCAGCCAGAGGATCCAGCGTCAGGGTGGGGATCTGCTGTTCCATCATCTTCAGTTCATCAGTCATTGTCATATCCTCCTGTCAGTCTATCAGAATTGCAATTTGATCTCTTGATCCTGTGCGGGGGCGGGGTCGGCTTCGGGCTCTTCCGCCTGGGGCATCTGCTGCCCGGCAAAGCCTTCTTGCGCCATCAGCGTCTGCATGGCAAAGATGTCGCTGGTCACATCCAGCGCGGTGTGGCGGAACAGGGCATCCAGCTGCTTGGCAAAGGCGCCCTCCATCACATCCAGCATCTGGCGGATGCTGTCCTTGGCCTGCGTAATGTTCTCGCCCTCGACACCCTGCTCTTCCAACAGGGCAAAGGTATCGGTGATCTTTTCCAGATTGGGCAGATAATAATTCATAAAGCGGCGCAGCTGACCGGCCTGTTCGGGCTTTTGCTCTACCAGATCGAGGATCTTATCCACCGACAGTTCCAGCCGTGCCACCTGATTGCGCACCGCCTCTTCGCGGATACGGTCGCCGTTCTTTTCGATGCGGGCCAGACGCTGGCGGCCGTCCTTCAGCAGGGCATCGGCCACATCGTCACCGGTCTGCACCTCCGGAATGGGCTCATAGGTCACGATATCGGGCAGAATCTTGCGCAGTACCGCAAAAAGCACGCCGGACAGCGCTGCCACAAAGACGTAATGCAGCAGGTTGTGCAGCGGTAAAATCAGCGCCCATACCAGCCAGAACACGCCTACGGCATACACGGGCAGCGTGCTTTTCCGTTTGACGGCCCGCTTGCCTTCGGGCACCATAGTCTCTGTTTGTTTCATTTGTTTTCCCTCCGTTTCTCACGGGCAATGGCCTTGCCGGGGCGGGTATCAGTTTTCCTTTTTGGTAACTTTCTTCTTGCTGCCGTCGGGATACATAATGGTGGTGTTTTCCAACTGCATTTCCAGACTGCGCTTATAGGAATCGATATATTCCCGGCGCAACACCTGACGCTCAGCCTGTTCTTCCTGGGTCAGTTCACGCTCTTTCGCCAGACGGGCCAGTTCGTTGATTCGGTCGATCTTCTTCTGTTCCATAGTTTTCTCCTGTTTCGGTCTGTTTCTGTTTTCATTGTAACACAATCGGGGAAATTATCAAGAAATTACTTGCGTCGGGCCGCAATACCAGCCCTCTACCCCGTCTTTTTTGCAGTAAATGCCCACGGATGTCCGGGCGATCACCGATAATACGTCGCCGGGCTGCACATCGTGGGTCAAATCGGTCAGGTCGGCGGTGTAAAGCCGCCCCTCGTCATTGGTCCAAAGCCGCGTGCCCGGGCAGACGAAGACCTCGCCGGTGGACTGCTGCCGCACCAGATAGGTATCCTGCCGTTGCTCCAGCACATCCACAAAATCATTGCCCCAGTACATCCGGCGAGTAGAGCCGTTGCCCGTTTGCGCCGCCAAGGCGCGCACCTTGGGCAGGGCATCGGCAAAGATGCATTCTGCCTGTGTCGGGTCACCCTGCGGCAGGATGAGGGCGTTCAGCTGGCCGCTGCTCTGAGCGCTGCAGCCGCCGTCAATGGACAGGATGCGGCGGCGGTGATCCAGCACCGGCTTGTGGTCGGCATAGGGGCGGGGGTACGAGGACACCGGCCAATGCCCCACCACCAGATATTTGTCAAAGGAATAGTCCTTCAGCCAGAACTCATCGCATTTGCGGCAGTCGAAGGAATCCAGTTCTTCAAAGTTCGATTGCCGTCCGTCATAAATGCCGCCGTGGACGAAAACGGCGGTCTCCGTTACAAGAATATCCGGCAAGGCGTGGAGAAATGCCAGTTCCTCGGGGATGGTTTCTTCCAGTTTTCGCAGCAGTTCATTGTTGGTCAAATGATCCCACGAAGTCATGCCGGCCTTGGCCCATACTTCTTTGCAGAAGCCGGCGCGGCGCAGGAACTTTTCTATACCGCCGCTGGGGTAATTGCGGGCGATGATCTCGGTGATGTCGTCACAGTTGCCGCGCAGCACCACCACCTGCGGCAGGGCGGCCAGTTCCATCACCCGATGCAGGGTGGCAAGGTTTTGCTTGCCCTTCAGCAGAAAGTCGCCCAAAATGATGAGAAAATCCTGTCCCGGCACGTAAGCCAGCTTGTCCAGCAGGGCATCCAGCACCGGCACGTTGGCGTGCAGGTCGCTGATGACGATGGTACGCCCCTCTTTGGGCAGGCTGCCGTAGACGACCCGGGCGCGGTCCTGCAAAATGCTCATAGCGCACCTCCGTCGGGGAACACCGTCACCACGGTCTTGTCCGTGGCTTCTTCCCGGGCGGCCACATCCAAGGCGGCGCACAGGGCGGCACCGGAGGAGGGGCCGCAGAGGATGCCAAAATCCCGTGCCAGTTCCTTGCACAGGGCAAGACTGTCGGGGGTGCGCACCTTGATGACCTCGTCCAGCAGGTAATTGTTGAGGATCTCCGGCAGGAAGCCGGGGCCGATGCCCGTCAGGGCGTGGGCGCCGGGGAAGCCGCCCGACAGTACCGGCGAGTCCACCGGCTCTACCGCGATGATGCGGCAGTCGGGATTGTCCATCCGCAGCATTTCACCGCAGCCGGTGATGGTGGCACCGGTGCCCACACCGGCCACGAAGAAGTCTACGCTGCCGCATTGGGCCAAAATCTCGGGGGCGGTGGTTTCCCGATGGGCCTGACAGCAGATGTCGTCGTCAAACTGCCGCAGCAGATGCGCCGCGGGGAGTTTTTCCTGCAAGCGTGCCACCATACGGTCGCGTCCCTCCCGGCCTTCTGCGGCGGGAAAGGTGACCAAACGGGCGCCGAAGGTCTCCATCCGCTGCTTGCGCGCGGCGGAAACGCTGTCCGGCAGGAGGATGACCGCCTGCAGACCCATCGCCGCGCACAGCATACTGACGCTGAGGGCAGTGTTGCCGCCGCTGGGTTCGATGACCACGCCGCCGGGCTGTACAAGCCCCCGGCGCAGGGCATCCTGCAGCATATACAGGACGGTGCGATCCTTGACGCTGCCCGAGGGGTTGCGCAGTTCCAGCTTGGCAAACAGGCGGCCGCGGCAGCCGCGGGCCTGCGCCCAGGCCGACAAATCCAGCATGGGGGTATTGCCCACCAGCCGGGTCACGTGCAAAACAGGGGTATTCACTGCAGCAGACCTCCTTTTCCTCGGGTTTCGCCAAAAACAACGGCGTTTTTCTAAAAATACAGTTGTATCTCCCAACGGGAAATGCTATACTGAATCTATCTTTTATTCTGTTATCATAGCATAAAATGCTATGGTAGCGCAAGTCTTTGAGAAGGAGGAACATCCCATGAAGTATGACCGCGTGTATAATTTTTCCGCCGGCCCCGCCATGATGCCCGAACCCGTATTGGAGGAGATTCGATCCGAACTGTTGAACTACCGAGGCTCCGGTATGTCTGTCATGGAGATGAGCCACCGTTCTCCGGTGTTCCAGCAGATTTTGCGGGAAGCCAAAGACGACCTGCGCGCGCTGATGGACATCCCCGCGGAGTATGAGATCCTGTTTTTACAGGGCGGCGGTACCGTGCAGTTTTCCATGGTGCCCCTGAACCTGATGCCCCGGGGCGGCAAGGCCGACTATATCGTTTCCGGCCATTGGTCCAGACTGGCGTTCAAGGAGGCACAGAAGTTCGGCGACGTACAAGCCGTGGCTTCCGGTGAGGACTGCCATTTCTCTGCCCTGCCCGACTGCAGCGACCTGCCCATCCGCGAGGACGCCTCTTATGTATACATTTGCGAAAACGAGACCATCCACGGCATCACCTACCCCACCCTGCCCAACACCAAGGGCAAGATTTTGGTGGCCGACCAGAGTTCCATGTTCCTGTCCCGTCCCTGTGACGTGCGGAACTACGGCCTGATCTTTGCCGGCGCCCAGAAGAACGTGGGTCCTGCCGGTGTGGCCATCGTCATCATCCGCAAGGATCTATTGGACCGGGAGATCGACCCCGAAGTGCCCGTGTACCTGCGCTACGGCATCCACGCGGCACAGGATTCCCTGTACAACACCCCCAACTGCTGGGGCATCTACTGCTGCGGCAAGGTCTTCCGTTATCTGCGCGAGATCGGCGGTCTGCAGGAGATGGAGCGGCGCAACAAGGAAAAGGCCGCCGTGCTGTATGACTTTTTGGACAACAGCAAGCTGTTCCGCGGCGCGGTGCGCAAGGAATACCGCAGCCTGATGAACGTGCCGTTCTTTGCCGAAAGCCCCGAGGCCGAGGCTGCGGTCATCGCCGCCACCAAAGCCGCCGGCTTTGACAACCTGAAGGGTCACCGCACCGTAGGCGGTCTGCGCGCCAGCATTTACAACGCCATGCCCAAGGAGGGCGTGGAGGCGCTGGTGCAGTTCCTGCGGGACTTTGAAGCCAAGCAGAAGGGAGAATAAACGATGTACCGGATTTTGATCACCGACGGTCTGGACAAGGCCGCACTGGCGCAGCTGCGTCAGTTGGGTTTCACCGTAGACGAGCAGTTTTATCCCAGCGAAGAATTGGGCGCTGCCCTGCAGCAGTATGACGCGGTGGTGGTGCGCTCTGCCACCAAGGTGCGCAAAGAACACATCGACCTTGCCAAGGAGGGCAAGCTGAAGCTGGTCATCCGCGGCGGCGTGGGTGTGGACAACATCGACGTGGCCTATGCCGAGGAATGCGGCATTCGGGTGCGCAACACCCCGGCGGCCAGCAGCAATTCCGTGGCGGAACTGGCGCTGGCCCATATGCTGTCCTGCGCCCGGTTTGTTTCCATTGCCGGACATTCTATGCGTCAGGGCAAGTGGGAAAAGAAGGCCTACGGCGCCGGCATCGAGCTGAGCGGCAAGACGCTGGGTGTCATCGGCTACGGCCGCATCGGCCGCGCGCTGGGTCAAAAGGCACAGGCGCTGGGCATGCAGGTGCTGGCCTATGACGTGTATCAGGACGAGCGGCTGGTGTGCGATACTATGCACTACGTCAGTCTGGAGGAACTGCTGCGGCAGTCCGACTTTATCTCGCTGCACACGCCTTCTTTGGACGGCAAGCCGCTGATTTGCGCCGATACCATCGCGCAGATGAAGGACGGCGTCATCTTTGTCAACACTTCCCGCGGCGGCAACGTGGATGAAAGCGCACTGCTGGCCGGTCTGGAAAGCGGCAAGGTGCGCGCTGCCGGTCTGGATGTGTTTGCCGAAGAACCCAGCCGCAACGAGGCGCTGCTGCAGCATCCCCGGGTCTCCTGCACCCCCCACATCGCGGCCTCTACCGGTGAGGCACATGGCCGCATCGGCGGCGAAGTGGTGGCCATCCTGCAGGAAACCTTTGGCCTGTAAGCTTATCACGTTAACAATGCCCCGCGGGGCGTTCCACGAAGGAGGAAATATAATATGGAATACAAGTTTTACAATCAGCTGGACTATCCCGACGTGCCCTATGAGTACAACGGCAACGGTCGCAGCATCAAGACCAGCGGCTGCGGCATCTGCTCTGCCTGCATGGTGGTAGAGAATATGCTGGGCGTTCCCTGCACGCTGGAAGAAGTGGTGCAGATCGCCTATGCCTGCGGCGCCCGTGATGACAGCGGCACCGAAATGTCTCTGCTGGCCAAGGGTCTGTGCGAGAAGTTCCCTCTGACCTATGAAATGACCAACGATGCCGGCAAGACCATGCAGTTCCTGCAGAACGGCGAGGGTATGGTCATCGCCAACTCCGGCGGCGACCGCGAAGGCTGGACCGGCGTGTTCACCTCCGGCGGCCACTTCATCGTGCTGGTTGCTGCCGAAGGCCGCAAGATCACCGTGCTGGATCCCTCCGTGCGCCCCGACAAGTATGACGCACCCGGCCGCGAAGGCAAGGTCGAGCTGGTTGGCAACATTGCTTACACCGATATGCAGGTCATCGCCAAGGATTGCGACAACCGCACCCCCAGCTACGTCCTGTTCCGCAAGAAATAAGGAGTCCGATCATGGAGTTCAAGTTTTACAACCAGCGTGAGTACGAGCACGTGATCTATGAGTATCAGGGCAACGGCCGCAACATCAAAACCAGCGGCTGCGGCGTGTGCTCTGCCTGTATGATCGTGGAAAATATGCTGGGTCTGCCTCTGCCCGTAGAGGAAGGCGCCATTATGGGTATGGAATGCGGCGCTCGCATCGCCTACGGCAGCGATATGATCGCCATGGCAGACGAGCTGTGCCGCCGCTATCCCCTGACCTATGAAATGACCAACGACGCTGCCCGTATGCTGCAGTTCCTGAAGAACAAGGAAGGCATGGTGGTGGCAAACTCCGGCGGCAACCGCGAGGGCTACACCGGCGTGTTCACCAAGGGCGGTCACTTCATCGTGCTGGCAGAGGCCAAGGGCCGCACCATCACCGTGCTGGACCCCAATCTGTACGAGGGCAAGTTCGAAGAGCCCGGCCGCGAGGGCAAGGTCACCGTGGAAGGCAATCTGGCCTTTACCGATGTGCAGGTCATCAACGAAGATTGCAGCAACCGCACCCCCGCTTACTTCCTCTTCCGCAA
The DNA here is from genome assembly GCA_017548175.1 of Clostridia bacterium. Next base: position 12,166 of record JAFYMZ010000005.1, read on the forward strand.
GAAATAAGGATAAAAAAAGAAACCGCAGACCGATGCGTCGGTCTGCGGTATTTTTTTGCTTATCGGTTGGAATATCGCTGCAGGAACTGGCGGGTACGCTCTTCCCGGGGGTTGCCCAGCACCTGATCGGGGGCGCCTTCTTCCACGATGACGCCGCCGTCCATAAAGATGACACGGTCGGCAACCTCGCGGGCGAAGCCCATTTCGTGGGTGACGATGACCATGGTCATATTTTCCTGCGCCAGCTGGCGGATGACCTTGAGGATCTCGCCGGTGAGCTCGGGGTCCAACGCAGAGGTGGGCTCGTCAAAGAAGAGCATTGCCGGCTCCATGGCCAGTGCGCGGGCGATGGCCACGCGCTGCTGCTGACCGCCGGAAAGCTGGTCGGGATAGGCGTTTTCCTTGTCGGCCAGGTTCATTTTCTTCAGCAGTTCCCGAGCCTTGGCTTCGGCTTCGGCCTGACTTTTGCCCAGCACGGTGACGGGGGCGTCGGTCAGGTTCTTCAGCACGGTATAATGGGGGAACAGGTTGAAGTTCTGGAACACCAGACCAAAATGGCTGCGGATCTTGCGCAGGTCAGCGGCAGGGGCATAGACCGCCTTGCCGGCGGCGTCGGTATGCACGGCGGTGTCGCCCATATAGCGCAGCTCGCCGCTGTCCATCTGGGTCAGCATCGTGGCGCAGCGCAGCAGCGTACTCTTGCCGCTGCCGGAAGGACCGATGATGGCCACCACTTCGCCCTGCTCTACCTCTACCGAGATATCCTTCAGCACCAGCAGGGTGTCGTCAAAGATTTTCTTGACATTGTGCAATTCCATTACTTTCATTTGACGACCTCCTTTCAGCGCTTGGTGTAGTCCATACGGGCCTCGACCTTTTCCATCACCACTGCAACCAGCAGGTTAAAGAAGTAATAGGTCATACCGGCCACCGCCAACGGCACCATACTGGTGGTGGCGGCAGAGATGAACTTGGCCTCGGTGAACATTTCGGCATATGCCAGAACAAAGGACAGGGATGTATCCTTGGTCAGGGTGATGATCTCGTTGGTGGTGGGGGGCAGGATCACCTTGATGACCTGAGGCAGAATGATCTTGCGGAAGGTCTGGCTCTTGGTATAGCCCAGCACCTGCGCGGCCTCGTACTGACCCTTGGGGATGGCCTCGATGCCGGAACGGTAGATCTCGGCAAAGTAGGCGGAATAGTTGATGGAAAACGCGATGATGACGGCATAGAACTGATAGCTCATAGAAATGCTGACACCAAAGATGTAGTAAGGGCCAAAGTAGATGACCAGCAGCTGCAGCATCAAAGGCGTGCCGCGCAGCACGGAAATGTACAGTTTGGTGATCAGCTGGATGGGCTTCAGGGATGCCAAAAAGCGGCAGACGGGGTTCTTGTGCTTGCGCAGGAAGCGCAGGGGCGCCCATTTGCTCATACGGCCAAAGGCCACCACCAGACCAAGGGGCATGGAAAACAGCAGCGTCAGGCCAAAGATCATCAGCGAACGCCACATACCGTCGCTGAGCTGTACAATGATATCGATCCAGTTTACATTCATCGGGGGGATACACCTCTTTTGTGTTTCTGTGTTGCAAAAAATAAGACGGCACAATGCAGCCCTTCCCTCGGAGGGCTGCATTGTGTCAGATACGGAAAGAAGTTAAACGCGATCTCGCTTTGTGTTTACTTGCCCAGGCAAACGGAATCCTGCAGACCCCACTCGGTGGCGATCTTCATAAAGGTGCCGTCGGCCACCATGGCGTTCAGGGTAGCCTGCACCGTGTCGCGCAGTTCGGTGTTGCCCTTCTTGAAGCCGATGCCGTACTGCTCGGCAGCCAGAGCCTGATCCAGAATGACGAACTTGTCGCCGCGCTGTGCGATCTGATACTGCGCAACGCCGATGTCCATAGCGATGGCCTGCACGGCGCCGGCTTCCAGATTCATAAAGGCGGTGTTGTACTCGCCTACCTTCACCAGCTCTTTAAAGGTTGCAGCCAGTGCCAGATTGACGTCGTTATCTTCCTTGGCGGTGAGGGCAGCCTCGGCAGAGGAGTCGGCCTGCACTACCACGGACTTGCCGGCCAGACCGGCAAAGTCGGTGATGCCGCTGTCCTTCTTGACCACAAAGACCTGGCTGTTGTCAACATAGGCCTCGGTCCAGGTGTACAGATCTTCACGGCCGTTCATGGTAAAGCCGTTCCAGATGCAGTTGACAGCGCCGGTGTTCAGTTCCTGATCCTTGCTGTTCCAGTCGATGGGCTTCTTTACCAGTTCCCAATCGTTGCGCTTGCAAACTTCTTCGGCCAAGCTCAGGTCAAAGCCCACATACTCGCCGTTTTCGTCCTGATAGCCGTAAGGGGGGAATGCGGCGTCAAAGCCCACCACGAACTTGGTCTTGCCGCTGTCTGCGCCGCCGCAGGCACACAGGCAACCCAGCAGCATCAGTACGGCCAGCATCAATGCAAAATACTTCTTCATAATAAAATCCTCCAACAGTAAGATTGTATCAACATATCGATATTGATATTTTAACACTTTAGCGCGGAAAAGCAATTGGCAAAATGCACAGATTTTATTGTGCTAAAGTGACAAAAGCATTGCCATTTCCCGTAAAATGCATAAAAGGCAAGGCCAAATGGCCTTGCCTTTTCTTTTTGTGTTATGTTCACCGCAACAGCAACGCCTGCAGGCGAATGATATCGGTCACGGATACGATGCCGTCGCCCGAGCAATCCGCCGCCTTGGCAAACGCGCCGGTAAGTTGCTGCGCCTGCAGCAAGTGGTTCCGCACCTGCGCAAGGTCGGTTTCGTTCACCGCGCCATCGCCGGAGGTGTCACCCATTACCACGATGGTGACGGACTGCTTCGTCTGTCCGTTTTGCTGCAGTTTCAGCACCATGCCGGTGCCCACCGCCGCATCTGCCGCCACAGGCTGACCGTCCGCACGGAATACCGCGCAGTATTTACCCCAGTCCAGCCCGGACAGCAATGTTTGCACAGTGGTTCCTTCCGGCGCACCCGTCAGCCAACCGTCGGC